>NZ_VXCQ01000030.1:0-5946 GCF_052850415.1 Acinetobacter sp. 1207_04
CACCCATTATGTTAAATGAGAGACATTTTATTAACTTTACTCAGTTTGAAGTCTAGAGATATGGTTCAATATTTTTAAGAGTGCGTAAAACGTACTCTTCTTTTTCTCCGACTGGAGCAACATAATCTATAGCATTTTTAGCGGCATCTAAGCCTTCTAAACGAGCAATTACCCAAGCAGCAAGATACACAGACGATAAACATCCACCCGCTGTAGCGATATTATCTTTTGCATAAAATGGTTGATTTAATACAGATACTCCTGCTTCTACAACCCATGGCTTTGTAGTTACATCAGTACATGCTGGAATATTATTTAATAGACCTAGTTTAGACAAAATCAATGTTCCTGAACATTGAGCTCCTATTAATTGTCTAGAAGGATCAAGCTTCAACTTGTTCATTAATTCTTTATCTGATGCAATCTCCCGTGTCTTCATTCCACTACCGATAAGTACTGCATCAGCAGTATTAACGTCCTCTAGAGAAGATGTTGATTGAATTACAACTCCATTCATTGAAGAAACATTTTGGCTAGGGCTAGCAATACTAACTTTCCAATCAGGTTTTTTTATTCGATTTAAAATGCCTAAGGCTATTAAAGAATCAAGTTCATTGTATTGATCAAAAGTTAAGATAGTTATATGCATTTAATTAGCCTCTGTAGTTTCCGTTTTTAGACTTTTTAAGTTGATCTAAATTAACATACTACACCTTATACGAAATGCCTGATTTACATGAATTTCTAGTGTTCAGTTAACATAAAATCTCTTATACCAAGTTCATAGCTGCTAATTTTCAAATCTAATTTATTTTTTCAATTCCAGCTCTAAAATTTCACCTGGCAATCCATCAAAATCTTTAAATTCTTTTGAATTAAAATTATTTTTTATCAGTATCTTACGAGATGGTATGTTAATAGGATCAATAATTGCTGTTAATTTTATTAATTTTTTTTGTTTCTTTGCCAACTCAACTAAATCCTCAGCAATGATACTTCCTAGTCCCATACCCCAATAATTAGGAAGAAGCATATATCCAAGCTCTGCTTCAGTATCTTTGATATCTTTTATTTCTAGTTTAGCTAAGCCAACAAAGTCATTAGCTAAGTTAAAAACTTTATATGTTCCTAAGATAGGATGAAGAGAGTTCGCTTCTATAATTTTATTAAAATCCTTTAAAGCTTCTTCTTGTGTTAAACCTTTTTCAGTAATCATTTTCATCACCTCGTAATTACTTACAAGTTTGAAATAGAGATTAAAATCATTAGCCGTAAACTTTTCAAAAAAAACCTTCTTATTCATCATTAATGATCTCTATTTTGAATTAATGGGTGGAAAATTCCGTATTGATGTAGAGCTTTCAACATGAAAACACATAGGATTCAATATCTAACAATAAAAAAGGCAGCTCAGGCTACCTTTCTTATTTCGGATAATCCGCATTATGCTATTTTTAGAAAAACTATAAGCCTATTTGATTTTAGACAATTCAATGATTTCACTAGACTCAATCAAATCTTGAATGTTATTAAATAGATCTTGAATACAGTCAGAATCTAAATGTTTTTCTAGACAGGCTTTATTTTGCCACTCTTCTAAAAAAGTAAAACGCTTAGGATTCTCTTGATCAAGATATAAGGTATAGTTTAAACAACCACTTTCCTTCCGTGTTGATTCTATTACACCTTTGAAAAGTGAAGTCAACTTAGGTTCCATATTATCTTTAGATACAAATATTGCAACTATTGAAATACTCACGATAACCGTCCTCTCAAAGTTTGTTTAGAAACCTTCTAAAACAATTTTCCCTTTTGCATTTCCTGACTCAAGTAACATATGTGCCTGCTTTAGATTATTTGCATTAATTTTTCCTAAATGCTGATTAAGAGTACTTTTAATCTCTCTATTATCAACAAGTTGAGCAACTTCTTTTAAAATCTTATGCTGTTCATCAATATCACTTGTTGTAAACATGGAACGAGTAAACATTAATTCCCAATGTATAGAAACGGACTTACGTTTAAATGGCATAATATCAAAGCTTGAAGGATCATCAATCAAACCTAATTTTCCTTGTGGCGCAATCAATTCAATAATTTGCTCAATATAAGTTTCTGTATGATTTGTTGAAAATACATAAGTCGGCTTTTCCAAACTAAGGGATTCAATCTGTGTATTCAAATCTTTAGTATGATCAATTACATAATCAGCACCAAGATGCTTAATCCATGATTTTGTTTCTTCTCTAGAGGCTGTTGCAATAACTGTTAATTTTGTTTTTGCCTTGAGTAATTGAATCGCAATCGAACCAACGCCACCCGCCCCTCCAATTATAAGAATATTGCCTGTTTGTTCTTGATCTATTTTGAGACGATCAAATAACATTTCCCATGCAGTAATTGCTGTTAATGGTAGTGCTGCTGCTTCTCCATCAGATATTGTTTTAGGTTTAAGGCTAATAATTCTTTCATCTACAGCTTGAAATTCAGCATTACTACCATCCCTTGTTAGATCGCCAGCATACCAAACTAAATCACCAATTTTAAAATTACTGACACTTTTACCAACTTCAACAATTTCACCTACTGCATCCCAACCTAATACACGTAAGGGATTAGATAAATTTATGTTTTTTCTAACCTTTGTATCCACTGGATTTACAGATATTGCTTGAACTTTAACTAAGACATCTCGCACGTTCAATATTGGTCGCTCTTTTTCAATATCTACTAATGGATTTTGAAATGTATTCTCAGTGTCTAACGTATAGGATACAGCTTTCATCATATAGTCCTTTTGTTTAATTTTTCACTTTAACTAATATTCACAAAGTGGTTATATAGACAAATTTGACCCTTGGTGACAAAAAGGAAACTATAGGAATGAGTAAAGTTAAACATTCTCGCTTCGACTGTACACCCGGTTGCTCCGTTGAAGCTGCTATTGGACTACTTGATGGAAAATGGAAAAGTATTATTTTATGGCATTTACTTTCTGATAAAGTATTGAGATTCAGTGAGTTAAGAAAAAAGATACCTACAGTCACACAAAAAGTTTTAACACGTCAGCTCAGAGAATTAGAAGAGGATAAAATTATTTTAAGAAAAGTCTATGCACAAATTCCACCTAAAGTTGAATATAGCCTATCAGATGTAGGAATTTCTCTAACGCCTATTCTAATTGCCTTAAAAGAGTGGGGAGATAACCATATAGATCTATATGGGAAAACTATTTAATATATTGATTTTTATAAAAATAAAACTTAATGCTGTTTAACAACCGCCTTTATGCTTAATAGCGAAATATTACAGAATAAGTTCTAACGCTATTTATACTTATATAAGTCATTATTTGAGGGATTAAAATTGAAAAAGTCTATACATATTGCACTTTTATCACTATTCGTATCATTCAGTTCAGTATCTACCTTTGCTAAAACAACTGAACAATCTATAACATTTACAAAGGGTACAAATCAAAAAACTCAAATAGGAAAGTTTGAGGGCTATGATGATGTTCAATATAAAATTTACGCAAAAAAAGGACAAGTTCTTAAATTTAAGGTAACGAGCAATAATAATTTAGCCAATATGAATATTTTTTCTCCTGGTAAAAAACCAGGAAAAGATGAAGCAATTTTTATTGGTTCTACTGAAGGGCAAGTTGGAGAGATTATTTTACCTTCGAATGGTGAATACACCATACAAGTCTATCAAATGAGAAATAGTGCTCGCCAAAATAAGACTGTAAATTTTCAGCTTTATGTTCAGATTCTAGATCAAAAGAGTCAGCATAGTAAAAAATTTGATGCTATTGGAGAATTACCTTGTTCTTTAAGCCTAGGACAACCAACTAGACAATGCCAGTTTGGAGTCGTCCGTCAAGGAAATGGAGCAGCTTTAGTAACTATATTCTCTAAAGAAAATAAAGAATATATTTTAAAATTTAACAATGGGAAACTAACCTCTCCATCAGGCAAAACTCAGAAAAGAGGAGATCTATCTTTAGTTGAATTAAATACAAATGAACGTTTTGAGATACCAGATGCTGTTATTTATGGCGGGTAAATATATTTGAATCAATCTCTTCTGAATTGATTTTTCTAGCCCAATACTGCTGATTCAAAGCGAAAACGAAGAATTATAATCCTCGTTTTCGCATAATTCCCATTATGTTAAATGGGGTGGGTTATTCAAGAAATAATTGTTAAATTAGGGCAAAATAATTTTGAAAATAAGTGGAGAGGATTTTGCACACTTTCTCTGGAAAGGATCTAAAAAACGTCAAAAATACACTACTCGAGAACATTAAACTATTTATTGGACAATCAAAGTTCTATGTATTTTTATTGTGCTGTTCTATTTTAGTATCAACAATATTTGCAGTGTTGGCTCCTTATACCTTTGCATCAATTATTGATAATTTATCAACAAATAAATCTATAGAAAATATAGGCTTAGGTTTTGTAATTTATGCTGTATTACTTGGTTTGTCTTTAGTTTTTAAAGAAGCTGTAACTTATTTGGCTGTTATTCTAGCAGAAACTTTAAACTATATTAGTTCTACAAACTTTTTAAAAAAAATACTTTTAAAAGAATCTCACTTCTTCATTCAGCATAACCCTAGTGAAATTCAGGCAATGCAAAATCAGGGTGTATTTGCATTAAATAAAGTGATGCAATTAGGCTTAATTTCTTTTATTCCCAGTGTCTTACAGATCGTCTTTTCATGTTTTATTTTAGGAGCGGAAATCGACTTCAAGATAGTCACTATCGTTATTTTATACGGTTCATTCTGTATAGGATTGTCGTATTTTTCAAGTATACGTATAGAACAATATTTAGAAGAAGCAACTAGTGAAAGGCAAAAAAATATTCAATTGCTTGGAAATGCGATGTCTATGATGGATGTCCTAAGATTTTTTAATGCAGGTTCCTGGATAGATCAACGGTTTCAACAAGGCTCTCAACAAATATTGAAGAGCTTGACGTCATATTCTTTAAAGCGTACTTATTATGCGGTTATTTTTGGTATAGCTCTTACCATTCAGTTTCTTATTAGTTTTTATATCCTTATTCCTGAAGTCCAAGCAGGTCGTATGAGTGTTGGCGATCTAGTTTTATTTAATGCTCTATTACTTCAGCTAAATACACCTTTTGAAATGATAGGAAGATGTATTCTTGAATTTAATCAATCATATATAGAATTTAAGCCTTTTGCTAGAATGTGGAATGAACCAGAATTACGAGATAATATAAACCAGCCTATAGCGAGCTTTTCAACCAGCGATGACCACCTTGGGTTATTAAAATTTCAGGATGTATCTTTTTCCTATACAAATGGTCGTGGAATTCAGGATATTAATTTTACAGCAGAGCGTGGAAAGATCACTTTTCTAACAGGTGATAGTGGAGCTGGTAAATCTACGATTTTTAAGTTGATTTTAAAACAAATACAGCCTGATCAAGGAGATATTATAGTGAATAATATCCCTTTAAATGGTATTGCACGTAATACATGGTTTTCTCAAATAGGGGTAGTTCCACAAGAAGTGATGCTATTGAATGATACGATTAAAAATAATATATGTTTAGGTAGAACTTATGATGATCAGAAAATTTATCAAGCAGCTAAAAAAGCACAAATTTTAGATCGTATTAAGATGATGCCAGATGGTTTTGATACTGTAGTTGGAGAAAGGGGGATGACTCTTTCTGGTGGAGAAAAACAGAGAATATCTATAGCACGAGCACTATACGCTGATCCTGAGTTTCTATTATTAGATGAGGCTAGCTCTAGTTTAGATGGTGACACTGAATATGAAATCATGTCACATATGCGTAGTCTGAAAGACAGTGTTACGATTATAGCAATCACTCATAATTCTAGACTGATTCATACCGAAGATATGGTCATAAAATTATAGGCTCATTATTTTAATTTTC
>NZ_VXCQ01000031.1:0-5536 GCF_052850415.1 Acinetobacter sp. 1207_04
TGACAGAGGGTGTTTTAGATTTAAAAGCTGGCGATGACTTACTCTCACATGGGTAACCCCACACTACCATCAGCGCAAAGAGGTTTCACTTCTGAGTTCGGGAAGGGATCAGGTGGTTCACTCTTGCTATTGTCGCCAGCAAACTGTTTATGGATATTCACTTAGTCTTACATTTTGCTAAGTTTTTTCCAAAAGAGTTATTAACAGGTATATTTGAGTTGGTATTGTAACTAGCTTTGTAACTAAATCAAGCATTTTGCATTGAATTTAAAGAAACATACAACTGTTTGGGTGTTGTATAGTCAAGCCTCACGAGCAATTAGTATTGGTCAGCTTCATGCATCACTGCACTTCCACATCCAACCTATCAACGTCGTAGTCTTCAACGGCTCTTTAGAGGACATAAAGTCCTAGGGAAATCTTATCTTGAGGTAGGCTTCCCGCTTAGATGCTTTCAGCGGTTATCCCTTCCGAACATAGCTACCCGGCGATGCGACTGGCGTCACAACCGGTACACCAGAGGTTCGTCCACTCTGGTCCTCTCGTACTAGGAGCAGATCCTCTCAAATTTCCAACGCCCACGGTAGATAGGGACCGAACTGTCTCACGACGTTCTAAACCCAGCTCGCGTACCTCTTTAAATGGCGAACAGCCATACCCTTGGGACCTGCTTCAGCCCCAGGATGAGATGAGCCGACATCGAGGTGCCAAACACCGCCGTCGATATGAACTCTTGGGCGGTATCAGCCTGTTATCCCCAGAGTACCTTTTATCCGTTGAGCGATGGCCCTTCCATACAGAACCACCGGATCACTAAGACCTACTTTCGTACCTGCTCGACTTGTGGGTCTCGCAGTTAAGCGCGCTTTTGCCTTTATACTCTACGCGTGATTTCCGACCACGCTGAGCGCACCTTCGTACTCCTCCGTTACTCTTTAGGAGGAGACCGCCCCAGTCAAACTACCCACCAGACATGGTCCTCGCTCCAGATTATGGAGCAGAGTTAGAACCTCAATATTACCAGGGTGGTATTTCAAGATTGGCTCCACCGTAACTAGCGTCACGGTTTCAAAGCCTCCCACCTATCCTACACAAGTAAGATCAAAGTTCAATGTCAAGCTGCAGTAAAGGTTCACGGGGTCTTTCCGTCTAGCCGCGGGTACACCGCATCTTCACGGCGAATTCGATTTCACTGAGTCTCTGCTGGAGACAGCGCCCCCATCATTATGCCATTCGTGCAGGTCGGAACTTACCCGACAAGGAATTTCGCTACCTTAGGACCGTTATAGTTACGGCCGCCGTTTACTGGGGCTTCGATCAAGAGCTTCGCTTACGCTAACCCCATCAATTAACCTTCCAGCACCGGGCAGGCATCACACCCTATACGTCCACTTTCGTGTTTGCAGAGTGCTATGTTTTTAATAAACAGTTGCAGGGGCCTGGTTTCTGTGGCTGTCAACCGCTCAGGGAGTAAATCCCATCACCGTCGACAGCGTACCTTCTCCCGAAGTTACGGTACCATTTTGCCTAGTTCCTTCAGCAGAGTTCTCTCAAGCGCTTTGGTCTACTCGACCTGACCACCTGTGTCGGTTTCGGGTACGATTCCTGTGTAACTGAAGCTTAGAGACTTTTCCTGGAAGCATGGTATCAGCCACTTCACTGTACAAGTACAGCTTGCTATCAGTTCTCAGCATAGAGTACCCCGGATTTGCCTAAGATACATGCCTACAACCTTTCACCTGGACAACCAACGCCAGGCTGACTTAACCTTCTCCGTCCTCTCATCGCATTACACAGAAGTATTGGAATATTAACCAATTTCCCATCGACTACGCCTCTCGGCCTCGCCTTAGGGGTCGACTCACCCAGCCCCGATTAACGTTGGACTGGAACCCTTGGTCTTTCAGCGTGCGAGTTTTTCACTCGCATTGTCGTTACTCACGTCAGCATTCGCACTTCTGATACCTCCAGCATACTTCTCAATACACCTTCATCGGCTTACAGAACGCTCCCCTACCACTTGCAATAAATTGCAAATCCGCAGCTTCGGCATATAGTTTTAGCCCCGTTACATCTTCCGCGCAGGCCGACTCGACTAGTGAGCTATTACGCTTTCTTTAAAGGGTGGCTGCTTCTAAGCCAACCTCCTAGCTGTCTATGCCTTCCCACATCGTTTCCCACTTAACTATAATTTTGGGGCCTTAGCTGGCGGTCTGGATTGTTTTCCTCTTGACTACGGACGTTAGCACCCGCAGTCTGTCTCCCGGATAGTACTCATTGGTATTCGGAGTTTGCATCGGTTTGGTAAGTCGGGATGACCCCCTAGCCGAAACAGTGCTCTACCCCCAATGGTATTCGTCCGAGGCGCTACCTAAATAGCTTTCGGGGAGAACCAGCTATCACCAAGTTTGATTAGCCTTTCACCCCTATCCACAAGTCATCCCCTGGCTTTTCAACGACAGTGGGTTCGGTCCTCCAGTTAGTGTTACCCAACCTTCAACCTGCTCATGGATAGATCACCTGGTTTCGGGTCTACACCCAGCAACTAAACGCCCTATTAAGACTCGGTTTCCCTACGGCTCCCCTATGCGGTTAACCTTGCTACTGAATGTAAGTCGCTGACCCATTATACAAAAGGTACGCAGTCACCGGACACAATGCCGGCTCCCACTGCTTGTATGCATGCGGTTTCAGGATCTATTTCACTCCCCTCACAGGGGTTCTTTTCGCCTTTCCCTCACGGTACTGGTTCACTATCGGTCAGTCAGGAGTATTTAGCCTTGGAGGATGGTCCCCCCATATTCAGACAAGGTTTCACGTGCCTCGCCCTACTCGTCATCATTATATGTGCCCTTTCGTGTACGGGACTATCACCCTCTACGGTAGCACTTCCCAGAGCTTTCCGCTAAAGCACATATAACTTAATGGGCTGTTCCCCGTTCGCTCGCCGCTACTAAGGGAATCTCAATTGATTTCTTTTCCTAAGGGTACTGAGATGTTTCACTTCCCCTCGTTCGCCTCGCAACACTATGTATTCATGTTGCGATACCTACCTTATGGTAAGTGGGTTTCCCCATTCAGAAATCTCCGGATCATAGGATATTTGCCGCCTCCCCGGAGCTTATCGCAGGCTATTACGTCTTTCATCGCCTCTGACTGCCTAGGCATCCACCACATGCACTTAATTACTTGACTATACAACCCCAAACAGTCGTTAATCTTTACAAGCAAGATTATCAACATTACAGTTTAGAATTCTGTGAACTTAATCACCGTACAGCTTCTATTAGATTCATATACCAAAACGCTTGATTCAGTTAATCGCTAGTTCTCATCACTTCTTAATCACTTCAATATGTCACTTACGTGTCATATTGTTATGTTTAATTAGCTCTGAGCCTTAAACAATTTATTTCAACTCAAATATATTCTGTTAATGATTGACTGCCATCTCGTCGATGCGCAGCAAACTGTGATAAATCACAGAACTTAATAAATCAATATCAATCTTAAAATTGAGTATTTATTAAATTCTATAATCTAACTTCTTAGCTTAATTACTCTAAAGTAATGGTGGAGACTAACGGAGTCGAACCGTTGACCTCCTGCGTGCAAAGCAGGCGCTCTACCAACTAAGCTAAGTCCCCAGCTTAAGATCTCGTATCTAATGCTCTGTGCTTTTCAGTCAGAATGGTGGGTCTGACAAGACTTGAACTTGTGACCCCACGCTTATCAAGCGTGTGCTCTAACCAACTGAGCTACAGACCCTCAGATACTTCAATGAAGAACAACTTGTTGTGGATTCTTACCGGCCATCAATCTTTCGTTAAGGAGGTGATCCAGCCGCAGGTTCCCCTACGGCTACCTTGTTACGACTTCACCCCAGTCATCGGCCACACCGTGGTAAGCGTCCTCCTTACGGTTAGACTACCTACTTCTGGTGCAACAAATTCCCATGGTGTGACGGGCGGTGTGTACAAGGCCCGGGAACGTATTCACCGCGGCATTCTGATCCGCGATTACTAGCGATTCCGACTTCATGGAGTCGAGTTGCAGACTCCAATCCGGACTACGATCGGCTTTTTGAGATTAGCATCCTATCGCTAGGTAGCAACCCTTTGTACCGACCATTGTAGCACGTGTGTAGCCCTGGTCGTAAGGGCCATGATGACTTGACGTCGTCCCCGCCTTCCTCCAGTTTGTCACTGGCAGTATCCTTAAAGTTCCCGGCATAACCCGCTGGCAAATAAGGAAAAGGGTTGCGCTCGTTGCGGGACTTAACCCAACATCTCACGACACGAGCTGACGACAGCCATGCAGCACCTGTATGTAAGCTCCCGAAGGCACCAATCCATCTCTGGAAAGTTCTTACTATGTCAAGACCAGGTAAGGTTCTTCGCGTTGCATCGAATTAAACCACATGCTCCACCGCTTGTGCGGGCCCCCGTCAATTCATTTGAGTTTTAGTCTTGCGACCGTACTCCCCAGGCGGTCTACTTATCGCGTTAGCTGCGCCACTAAAGTCTCAAAGACCCCAACGGCTAGTAGACATCGTTTACGGCATGGACTACCAGGGTATCTAATCCTGTTTGCTCCCCATGCTTTCGTACCTCAGTGTCAGTATTAGGCCAGATGGCTGCCTTCGCCATCGGTATTCCTCCAGATCTCTACGCATTTCACCGCTACACCTGGAATTCTACCATCCTCTCCCATACTCTAGTCTCCCAGTATCGAATGCAATTCCTAAGTTAAGCTCAGGGATTTCACATCCGACTTAAAAGACCACCTACGTACGCTTTACGCCCAGTAAATCCGATTAACGCTCGCACCCTCTGTATTACCGCGGCTGCTGGCACAGAGTTAGCCGGTGCTTATTCTGCGAGTAACGTCCACTATCCAAGAGTATTAGTCTCGGTAGCCTCCTCCTCGCTTAAAGTGCTTTACAACCAAAAGGCCTTCTTCACACACGCGGCATGGCTGGATCAGGGTTCCCCCCATTGTCCAATATTCCCCACTGCTGCCTCCCGTAGGAGTCTGGGCCGTGTCTCAGTCCCAGTGTGGCGGATCATCCTCTCAGACCCGCTACAGATCGTCGCCTTGGTAGGCCTTTACCCCACCAACTAGCTAATCTGACTTAGGCTCATCTATTAGCGCAAGGTCCGAAGATCCCCTGCTTTCCCCCTTAGGGCGTATGCGGTATTAGCATTCCTTTCGAAATGTTGTCCCCCACTAATAGGCAGATTCCTAAGCATTACTCACCCGTCCGCCGCTAAGTGATAGTGCAAGCACCATCACTCCGCTCGACTTGCATGTGTTAAGCCTGCCGCCAGCGTTCAATCTGAGCCATGATCAAACTCTTCAGTTTAAAATCAGTAGTGCCTTAAAGGGCACCAATCTTGGCTCATCAATTTTCTGACAATTATTTCTCAAATAAACTTCGAGTAATTCTTACCATCTAATCAATGAAATAGTTTCGATCGATTAACCAGTAAAAATCCACACAAGTTGTTCTTCATATATTCTTAATGATCTTCTC
>NZ_VXCQ01000032.1:0-5250 GCF_052850415.1 Acinetobacter sp. 1207_04
CCAAATGTTAGAACCCATTTAAAGTGTCTATATTCTTACAAGCGATTTTTTGTTTATCGCAAGATAAAATCAGCGAACTGCAATAGATCAATAACTTACGCCATTAGGATGGAAGAAAGTTTCTAAATCATTTGTAAAAAATTTTCGCTGGATATTTACCTCAACGATAAATCAATAACTTACATTATTAGGACGGAAAAAAGTTTCCATATCATTTGTAAAAAATTTTCGCTGATCGTATGTAATTACCATAAATTAATAAGTTAAACGATTCATTTTATTTTGTGGAGTATGTGTCTTATGAATCAGCCTAAAAATGAGTTTGAGGTTCTACAAAAAATGATGGAGGATCAAATTTTAGGGGCAAAAGATCCTCAACATAAGATCCATCAACGTCTCCAAGAAAGCCTTAAAAAAGATGCAGAGGAGTTAGCACTCCGTAAAGCATGGAAACGTGCTCAGGATATTGTTTGCCATAGCTTCGATCAAAAAACGATTGACGCGTGTAGACAGAATAGTGAGGAACGTTTAGAACGGCTAATTTCAGGTGAATCTACCTTTGAAGAAGAAGATAGCGTACTGATGATGCAATGGCGCGCCTTAAATAATCGACCTAAAAACCAGGACTAAAATCATTATCCTGATCGTGATTCCTTACTTTTTCAGAAGTTACAGCCTTTTCCCTCATTTTCAAAGGCACAAGTTCGATGACTTGTCGCTGTATAAATGCTAATTCTTCATCAATAGGGGCGATCTGAATAACTGAACCCTCTAAGTTTTGGCCGAGATGCCTTAAGTATTCCAACTTCTCAAGTCGATCGAACGATTCAGTATTCAAAAGATCGATATACCTCTGCAAATCATGCTGAATCAATATCATAGGTTCAGTTGTTTGAGGATCTTTCAATAAAGTTTGCAGCATATTCTGCTGTAAAAACAATAACTTTTCTTGCGCATACCAACGTTGTCGAGTACGTGGCGTTTCAGCTTGCTTGCTTAATTCTTCAATTTCCTTCCGGTTCTTTAACTCCGCACTATAAAATAGACGATACTGCTCATAACGATTTTCAGCGCGAATACGTTGAATCTCTTCAATCATATGCTGTTGTTTGGCCCACAACTCAGGCTCGTTCTCGCGCGCAAAACGTACCGCTTTATTCATCACCGGTACATCCTGCAGTTGGGTTTCATATTTCTTGTTGTAATCTCGGTGTGACAAACAACTCACCGTACTCGGCACTTCTACCCGAATACCTCGAATCTCAACCTGTTTCATTGGCGCATACCGCATCAGACTGTCATTAATCAGTTCTTCAGTTTTCTGCCGGTACAACTGCAGTTGAGCTTTGCCCATCCCCAATACATCAGCCGTGAGCTTCTGCGCACCACCTTTCTGTGGATCCTTCGGGTTATAGCGCTTAAAAAACTGTTCGGCTGAACGATCAATCCCATCCACATGCCGTTCACTGTACATCAGATGCAAATGTGGTTGCTCAATCCCGGCAATTGAACCCGCATGATTATGGATGGCGCAGCTAAATGGAAAACGATAGCGGTCGGCAAACTCGGCAATAAAAGCTTCAGCCAACTCAATCCGCTGCGCCTGGTTTAATTCTTTCGGTAAGGCCACTACTAAACTAGAACAGGTACGTCCATTGCTGCGTTCAAACACATCTGCAGCCTGCCAAAATTCAGCCGGTTTTCCCTCGGCAAAACTGGGTAAATTCCCGGATTTCACAAACTCAATCTGCTCAGAAACCGATTCCTTATAACTTTTAAAATGCGAAGTTCGAGTGATGTAATGAAAGCGATTCTTGGCCGTGGCGCCATCTTTGATTTTTCCTGATCGCGTCTTTATCGCTTTTTTTGCGGTGTGTTCAAGGTTGCAATAGAACATGTATCACCTTCATTTTTAGTCGGGGCCTCGCAGAGCCTGCGGAGCACGAGGAGGAGTGTTTCTAATTCGATATAATGACGTCAGTTATTATATCGAATTAGAAACACGGAAACGAGCTTAAATATTTAAAAAAATGTTCCCACATTTATTTAAATATTTTTCCGTGACGCATATGCTAGACTGAAAACACAAAAATCCCACCCAATTTATGCTGGAGAATGCGATGGCGGCCCGTGGAAGACCTGCGAAAATACTCACCTCAAATGACCTCATGACATTGCAGCAGTTCCTGGAAAAACTCCCCTTCCTCAAGAAAAACCAACAACAGGCTTTGACCTTACTTCAGCAAGCGAATGGCATATTCAATGACAAACAGCTTAGTCTGCTGAAAACTGCAGATCGAGATAAAAACCAGTTTTTAAAAAGACAGACTCTCATTGAACAGATCAAGCTAAAGGATAAAAACCAGCAGCCCCTTTTGGCCAACGAAACAGAAATTCTGGCATTACTGAAACAGGAAATAGATCAAGACACATTCTTCCGCCTGGATCGCGCCCTAGAGTCTTACCAGAAAATTGAAAAAGCAGCCCTAGAAAACCGGATCCGGCTGGAGAATGAACACAAGCGTGAAATTTTGCACAAAAATCATAAAGAGCTAACTGAAGCTCAGAAAAAGCGTAATGCAGAAAACCAGCTTAAATACGCATTAGGAGGAATGCTGCAATCCCTCTATAAAGATTTAGGATTCAGTATCACTCAATCGCAGATCCCATTACTTGAACAAGCCCTAATCCAAACGCTCATGTGGGAAAAAACCACCAAAAATACAAAAATTTATAAAGCAGTTGAACACAACACGACAGATATCAATGAAGCGAGAGAATTATTTCATCATATTTTGGAAGATTTACCGACATATAAAATCAAAGAACAAGAATTCCATACAGTCCTCATTAACAAACACCGTAAACAGTCATAAACGATGATTACAGCCGAATTACCGTTTACTCCTAAGGGGAATGCCACTAAAAGGTAATCAAGGGCTAAAAACGCGAAATAAACGCCTTTGAGTACATGCTGAAATAGATATAGATAAAAAATGAGGTTCTGTTGGTTATTTCACTTCATACCTAACAAGTATGGACAGAGCGAGTGTCTACGAGCGAGACCCTGAAAAGTCGCGCCTAGGCCCTTTGAAAAACTGTTTTTATAAATAGAATTCAAAAACTATAGATAAATAAGCTTAATTAGATTCTAGAACGAGCATTGCGAGTAAAAAGTTTTATGAGCAAAGCGAATTCATTTTTGTTGTTGCTTTTGCTTGTGCTTTTTTCAGAACAAAAATTGAATCAGGTATGAGAAAAAAATTGCCCCTTAGAACTGAGCGAAAGCGAAGTTCAATAGAGTTTGAGCAGAGCGAAAACATAGGGCAATTTTTCAAACTTGGGCTTTTAATTATTTTTAAGCTTTTAAATACTTTTAGATTAGCTTAATCCTTTACACACCAATGCATACAGGAACTATAAAACGAGGTTTACCTTGCATTAAAACGAGGTTTACCTTGCATTAAAACGAGGTTTACCTTGCATTAAAACGAGGTTTACCTTGCATTAAACGAGATCATGATATAATCTCGTCTTAACGAAATAAAAATATAACTCGTCATATGAAAACAGAACTTGTTGTTAAGGATAATGCTTTAATTAATGCTAGTTATAATCTTGATCTTGTTGAGCAACGATTAATTCTTTTGGCAATTGTTGAAGCTAGAGAATCTGGTAAAGGTATAAATGCAAATGACCCCTTAACCGTTCATGCAGAGAGTTATATAAATCAATTTGGTGTACATCGAAATACAGCTTATCAGGCTCTAAAAGATGCTTGTGATGATTTATTTGCTAGACAATTTAGTTACCAAAGCATGAGTGAAAAAGGTAACGTGGTTAATCATAAATCTCGTTGGGTTAGTGAAGTTGCCTATATCGACAATGAAGCTATTGTGCAGCTTATTTTTTCTCCAGCGATTGTTCCTTTGATTACTCGGTTAGAAGAACAATTTACAAAATATGAAATTCAACAAATTAGTAATTTAAGTAGTGCTTATGCCGTTCGGTTGTATGAAATATTGATTGCATGGCGCAGTAGTGGATCTACTCCCATTATTCCACTTATAGATTTTAGAAAAAAAATAGGAGTCTTAGATTCTGAATACAAGCGTATGTATGACTTTAAAAAATACGTACTTGATATAGCTATAAAGCAGATTAATGAACACACAGACATAACAGTTAAAGTTGAACAACATAAAACTGGTAGGTCTATTACTGGCTTCTCATTTAATTTTAAACAGAAAAAATCTGTTACAGCTGAAATTAACAATTTAGCTCAACGTAAAATTAAACAATTGACAGATTCTCAACGTCATTTGTTTGCTAATAAACTTTCAGTATTACCAGAAATGGGAAGCTATTCTCAAGGTACAGAAACATTTGAACAGTTTGCTGTAAGAATTGCTGAAATGCTTAAAGACTATAAAAACATTGAAGAACTATTACCATATTTACAAAAGGTAGGTTTTAAAGAGGCTAGTTAATTGACATTGTAAAGTTGACAGTCAAAAATAAATGCAAATAAACCTGTAGTTCACATTATGCAAAAGTTAACAGTTTCAGAATTAGCTAAGCTTTATGGATATTCTAGACAAGCTATTTATGCTCATATAAATAAAGGGAATTTATCTAAAGGATCAGATGGATTAATTGACTTTTCTGAGGCAATAAGAGTATTTGGTGAACCTAAAGGTAAATCTGTAGATGACAAACAAAGTAAATCAATTAACAGTCAAGACTTAACACAGGTTGACTTGCTTAAAAGTCAAGTTGACTTGCTTGAAAAGCAATTAAATCAAGCTTTACTAAGAGAAAATCAATCAATAGAACGTGAAGTCTTTTATCAAGAACAAATAGAAGCCATGCAGCGTCTATTGGAAGCTCCAAAACCCCATATGACTACGTTTACCGATCAAGAACTGGTACAGCCCAATATGGCCAAAACAGCTCCAGAACAGGACAAAGCAGAAGCTAAACATGAGGGATTGACTACTCCGGAGCAGACAGAGAATAAGCGTATTCTCGTGCCGGAGCAGGTTGAACCAGAGCAGCCGAAAAGAGGCTTCCTCAGTCGCTTTTTCTTGCCGAATGGGTGAGGGCATTGTTGACTGGAGTTAATCAAAACTGTGGAACAAAGGTTAAATACTAGGCGTGGAACGTGAAGAATCCATAAAAAAGCCTAGTTTGAATAAACTAGGCTTTTTTATGGATTACAACTTATTGAAATAAAACAATTAATACAGA
>NZ_VXCQ01000033.1:0-4763 GCF_052850415.1 Acinetobacter sp. 1207_04
TATTGTTGTGATTTATCAACTCCTCCACTGCTTAAATTATCCCCAATTTCTGCGGACAAATCTTGGGATAATTTAAGTGTGTTGTACGCCTAGGCGTACAGTGATTTAGGGATTTTGCCAATATACGGATTCAGCACGATTTCTTATTATGGACACATAGAGAGCAGGATGCTCCAGACAATAAAAATAAACGAAAGAACAAGGAAATGTTAAAGGTACGACAGGAGTTATACCAAAAGCATCAAATACGTAAAAAAGCCCAACAGGATGTTGGGCTTTTTTATTATTCATAATTAACAAGTTGGAGTTCTTAAGAAATTCAATAAATCTTGCTCTAATGCTGGCTGTTCGCCAATATGCTTAAAGTAAGCTTTAGCATGCTCCCCAAGCCCCCTTAAAGCCTCATGATAAGGTTTAGATAGTAATTCATGGCCACCTTGATCATATAAAGCTAGAACTAATGCTGTTCCTTCTTCACTAACAGCATATAAAAGGAATGAATCACAACCGTCACAATGACTTCTATAATATGGACCTAAACTACAACGGTTTTTTGAGTCCCAAAAAGTTTGATCTTTTCTTGATAGAGGAAATACTAAGACGTGTACTTTACAGAGACCAGCATCTTTTACTGCTTCTGGATACTCAATAGGCTTGTCTCTTCCAAAATCTGGATGATGGCCTTGCCTCCAATAATCAGCAAATTCCTTCGCTACATTTAAGAGCGATTGATATTCGGGACTATTCTGATCTAATCCTCGAAAATAATTTGGATGTACAGAAACTTTACGACGGGTAATAATCAAACAGACATCTCCATACTCCTTTTAGTCTAATTAGATAAAAAGTATATAGAAATGCCTAACTTATTGTAAGAATTAAAGGTCGAGAAATTTTCCTAAATGCTCTTCAGGAGAAGTTGTTGCATATGCATGTAAGCTATCTAAGCCAATTTTATTAAGTTGTTTCTTAGTCAAATTAACTTTACTAGACAAAGGAATTCTTTCTTTCAATACTTTCTCTTGAGTTATATTTTTATATTGATTGCTCATAATACAAACCTCTTGAATATATTGAAAATTAATAGATGAATCAATCATTTACAATAGCCTTTAAAAAGTTTGGATACGTTTATTTGGTATGAATAATTTTATACTTAAAGTATGAATTATTCTTTAAAGCATAAATTCCCCTTTAAGTTGATATAAGTTAAATTATTGTTTTAAATACAGTTATTTTAAAACAAAAAAAACTTGACAATATCTAATTAAAATAATATAAGTCCTAAGGACTTATATTATTTTAATTGAAAACTTGTGAAAATTGAAATTATCATATCTAACTGGATTAATGAAGAATATGAATTGGATGTCATATCTAGACAACAATTGTTTTTGAAATATTTAGAACTATGGTTTCAAGAAGAATTCAAAGGAGAAATTATTGAGAAACCTAAAAATTTCTCTAATAAAGTATTTTATAAATTATGTGATTATCTCATTCATGAAAAACTTCTAATTGGATTCAACCATACTACTAGAGGATATACTTATTTTATAAAAAAGGGCAGTAAACCTACCTCAGAGATGGCCATTAGTGCTTTATATCCTTTAGGTTTTCTCAGTCACCTCACAGCCATGAACTTATATAGTATTGGCAATACTCAGACAACAGGTATTTATCTTACTTGTCCTGCACGAAAAGATTGGAAAACCTTATGTTTAAAAGAAATCAAAAAAAGATTTAAAAAGTTTGATGTTGCTGATTCTATTACCAATGAATATATTGAAATAAATGGCTTAATTCTAAGTACTCAGTCTATTTTAGACCCCTATCCTCATCAGAATGTTTTAGAAGAAGCTGGATCAACAAAAACAATTATTGTTATTAATAAGAAAAAATTAGTTGAAAGTGAGTGGTGGAATCAATGTCATGTACAAAATGTAGTAGACCTTTATTTAGATATGCTTCGAACCCCTCAATATTGTGGTGGTATTAGCCATGTATTAACTATTTACCAATCAAGCCTTCTAAAAGACCCTGAACTATTGCAAGAAATACTTATTAGCATAACAAAGAATGGTTCTATCATTGATAGAGCTAGATTCGGTTATATTTTTGATAAAATTTTACTCATTAAAAGCCCTCAAATAGATCTATGGAAAGAAGAACAGAAGGATAAAAGAGGTAGCTCCAGAAAACTATTTTCAAATTTTGAGTTCGATTCATTTTTTGATGAGGAATGGAATTTGTCTATAAACCATCAAACAATTAAAACTCTACATGAAAACCTATATCAGACTACTTAATATAAAATCTCTTATGCGAAGTCAAAAAAGCGAGGATCTATAGGCCTCGCTGCGTATAAGCGCCATTATGTTAAATAATGGGATTTAGTTGAATCGGCGATATTTTATTTAAGTAACAAGATGAAAATATCGAAAACCTTAAAAAAAATCTATTTTATTGATATATTTAGTTTTTTATTAGTATTGAGTATTTTTGTGAAGAAGTGGAAAAAAGTAGTTTTATGGATAGTTTCCATTCTAGCCTTATTAGCTGTGATTGTAGGTGGGGCAGCTATATATTTAGTGCAAAAGAATAAAAAAGAAGAAGTATTAGCTAATTCTGCTTATAAAAAATTAATACCTAATGATATTGATTCATATCCAGAACTTAAAAACTATTACTATAATTTATATCTTCAAGGTCTGATTGAAGAAAAGGTATCTATTTCTCCTTATGAAGATCCGACAATTCCAACGAAAATTTCTTTAATACAAGGTAATTGTTATGGTCAATTTCTTGATCTGAATTATGGTGAACTACAATCAGGTTTAAAGAGTTTTGATCAAGAAATTGATTTTGAAGGTTATGACTTATTAGATGGAGTCATGGTTAAATTTAATGAAATCCCACCTATTGCTAATGCATTAGCATTGTATGGGGCTGATAAAAAAATTAGTAGGAAAGAACTTTGTACTCTTGCCAATATGTATGAGCAAGGTAAAGGGTATGAAACTAAATTGATTGAAGAGGCACGTAAAAACAGTATTAAAGCTAATCTATAGACTTATAACTTTATCTAAAATTAACATAAGACACCTTATACGAAATGCTAAAAGTGAGTTTATTACACCGATTTTTATCTATTTTTTAAAACTTAAGACCTAGGCAGGTGCCTAGGTTTTTTCATTTCGTATAACAGCCATTATGTTAAATAAAATTTATAAAAGGAAAAGTGCGCTTAAATTTCTCTGAGACATGTGGGTTGTTCTTTAGGTATTCAATGGATTTTTCTTGCGTAGAAATAGGGTCAAAAATATCTATTCCCCTTAGATAAGAAATGCCTTCTAACGCTATTTTTTCTGTTTTTGATAGTCCAGAGCTTGGCACAAATCCAATAACTAAATGAATCTTCGCTAATGAGTCTTCGAAATCTATAAGATCAAACATATAAAGTGGTATTTCATCTTGATTTAAATCGTTAATACAAAGCTCAACCCATTGCCTAAACTCATTTAAATTAATTGCTTCTGAAAATAGACACCCAATAGCAAATCCAAGATCAGAACTTTCTTCTTTATATATTTTCCACATACTTAAATTTTTCTAAAATTAACATAATACACCTTATACGAAATCGAAAATGGGTGTCTTAAGCTCCCATTTTTATTATATTTTTTGAAAATTTCGTATAAGCACCATTATGTTAAATGGATGGCATTTGAATTACTTCATTTTCAGATGCTTCTCTTAAAATAGCTGTTCCACTAGAATTTGTTATGTATGGTTTAAAGCGGTCACTATTGATAAATTGTATAAGCTTTTCAATATGTTTATTTTCAACTTCTCCCTCACCAATACGACGAATCCTATGTCGAGCAAGATACAGTCGTATTCCTGTTTGATTGATATGATATTTTTTAGAAAAATATGTTCCGAGAATGAGCATACTCATTAAATAATGAATATAAATAGAATGATATTTTGGACGTTTTAGGATTTTTCTAAACCAATTATAGTTTTCTGATAATCTTAGATATTCATGTGTATCTATACGAATAATAATATGAAAATCACAATCTGGACTTTCAATTTCTAAAACTTCAATCTCATCATTATCAAAATTTAATCCATGTATTTCGTTGAAGTTTAAAGTTTTATAAGTAGTCCAATGATATGTTAATCCATAGATCTTTATTGTTTGCATATCATTATTCTCTTAATACACTTTATGCGAAATCGAAAATGGGAGTTTTAAGCCCTCATTTTACTATATTTTTAAAAAATTTCGCATAAGCACCATTATGTTAAATGGATGGATCTTTTTATAGAACATCCCCTCTTTATTTTATTGAGGCTTAACCTCAGTATATTAAATGAGGATATTCAGAGGAGATATCTGTTTTAATACTGTTATCATATGAGGTATATGAAGATTAAAATGCTTAGAAGCCAAACTAATGAATTATTTATACAATCTAGTAAGTTATCCCTACTAGAACTAATATTATTACAGTTAGCTAAAGATCTTCCAGAACATATTGAACCTTACGAGTTAATTTCAACTATACAAGATCTATTAAATATTAAATCTGAAGATGAAATCTATCAGAAGTTAAATTTATCTACTTTAAAAAATAAATTTGAACATGATGTGGATTGGGAAATATTTAAAAAATTATTAGGATTTGCAGTTTTAAAAAAAATCGTGATGAATCGATAGTCGGAAAATTGACAGTACTATATTGAATTTAGTA
>NZ_VXCQ01000034.1:0-2538 GCF_052850415.1 Acinetobacter sp. 1207_04
CATTGTTGTGATTTATCAACTCCTCCACTGCTTAAATTATCCCCAATTTCTGCGGACAAATCTTGGGATAATTTAAGTGTGTTGTACGCCTAGGCGTACAGTGATTTAGGGATTTTGCCAATATACCCATGGAACACAATTTCTTATCATGAACACATAGAGAGCAGGATGCTCCAGAGAATAAGAAAAACCAAAGAACAAGGAAATGTTAAAGGTACGACAGGAGTTATACCGAAAGCATCAAATATGTAAAAAAGCCCAACAGGATGTTGGGCTTTTTTATTGCTTGTATCTATTAGATCAGGCTAAGTTTTCTCGAACAAACTTAGGATCAATAATGAAAAGCTTAATCAGCGATTGAGCTGCTTTACTTGGTCGTCTTGTTCCTTGTTCCCAACTTTCTAATGTTCGTTTTGATGTACCTAGAATATTGGCAAATTGTTCTTGTGTTAAATCCGCTTTCCTACGAGCTAGGGCGACATCTGTTTCAGTAATCACAGTACGTTTTGCTGCATTATTTGCAAGCATGTCGTCTATACCCTGTATAATTTCCGCTTCAATATCTCTAGTTGCTTCAAAAGCTTCGATTTCTTTAGCCGTTAAACGAGTCATTTAATTTCTCCACTAATAATTGAAGTGTCTTTTTACTCAGCTGGGTGGTTTCTTTTTTACTGTAAAGGGTCAGGAGCCAAATTTCACCGTTTTCTAAGCGATTGAAGTAGATGATTCGAACACCTGAACTTTTACCTCGTCCACCACTTGTCCATCTGATCTTACGAATACCGCCTGAATTAGGCTCAACATCACCAGCATTTGGATTTAAAGATAAGAACGTTTTAAATTCCTCATATTCTTTTTCATTCCAATACATAAAACAAATTTTACTAAAATAAGGCGTTTCACATATTGTTAGCATTTTCAAACCTTGAATACCACATAGTAATATTTTAGTACGACTTAGTCGTATATGTAAAGAAACTGAATAGCACCGACTATCGAAGAACATTTTTTTATTAAATAGGAATATTTTGAGCATATTCGGATCAAAATATGAGCCGAATATAGTAATTAATCAGCTCACCTATTTATCTAGGACATTTCGGCTTGGGGGTTACAGCCGAATTTTGCATAAGAGGTTTTATGTTAAGTAAATTAGTTTTTCCGGATAAATAAATTTAAATCCATATTTATCAAAAAATTAAGAAATTATTTTAGTAAATTGTAGATAAATGCTAAAAAATCAATATAATGCCCACCTTCTGTATATCTTGTCTCTTCATTATTTTTTAATGTGACTTTTATCACAATGGCGGTTTGGTATGAATAAAATTTATAAGGTTATTTGGAACGCTTCAGTGAATGCATGGGTTGCTGTTTCTGAACTAGCAACAGGGCATTCTTCATCTCGTAGCAAATCAGTTCTAAATCCTAGTACTGAATTAATAATAGTAAAAACAAAAAAAACTATTAATTTAAGTCTATTAGCTTCAGCTTTACTTTCACTTTCACCTCAATTATATGCGGTAAATGTTGGAAATGGTAATGATGGAGCTGTGAATTCTGGATCTATTGCTATTTCAGATCCAAGTTGTGGTTACGCCAATACTAACTTACAGAACTCAATTGCAATAGGTTGTTCTGCTAGTGTCTCAGGCGGAATAGGAAATCTTGGCGGGATTGCTTTAGGTGATAACGCACGTGTGATCAATGATGGTATTGCAATTGGTCGTAATTCAAATGCAAATAGTGGTGATGATAAAGGTGGTATTGCCATTGGTAATGAATCCTGGGCATGGGCTCACAGTGTTGCGATTGGTACAGAGGCAGTTGCCGATCAAGCACAAACAGATGTAGAAAATGCGTCAGTTGCGATTGGCGCTAAAGCCAATTCAGGGAATTCTGATGGTGGTGTTGCAATCGGTATTGCTTCTAAAATTGGTGACAATACAGGAGATACGGTAGCGATTGGCCGTAGAGCATCTGTTGAAGGTGGCGCTGAGAAAAGTTTAGCATTGGGGTCAAATTCTTCGATTGCTGCTAATGCAAAAGAATCAACAGCTTTAGGGTTTGGTTCAAAAGTAGAACAAAGTAATGGTATTGCTATTGGTAATTCATCTAAAGTAACAAAAACGAATGCTGTTGCAATTGGTTCAAAATCAAATACCGATACCGATGCAACAACAGAAATCGAAGCAACGGTTGATGGTATAAAATTTGGTGCATTTGCTGGTGCTGCGACTCAAGCGGGTGACCAAGTTTCTTTGGGGGCTGTTGGAGCTGAACGTCAACTTAAAAATGTTGCAGCCGGTCAAATTAGTGCAACAAGTACCGATGGCATTAATGGTAGCCAACTTTATAGAACCAATGTGGTATTGGGTAATGTTGCAAATAGTGCTGCAGATATTATTGGTGGTGGCGTTATAGTAGGTGATAATGGGAAATTAACAGGACCATTTAATGTCGCTGGTAATGACTATACTTCTATCGCAGAAGCAATTGAAAAAAATGCTGGAGTAGGTACAAAAACTACTGTTGTGG
>NZ_VXCQ01000035.1:0-2162 GCF_052850415.1 Acinetobacter sp. 1207_04
ATCGCCTTTACGCTGTGGAATCGTCACTGCAATGATTTCTTTATCGAAGAAACCATTTGCTTGTGCCGTAGCAGTACGTTGCTGACTAATGAGCGCAAACTGGTCTTGATCCGCACGATTAATATTGAATTGCTCAGCCACGTTTTCCGCAGTCTGTGGCATGGTTTCTACACCATATAATTCTTTGAGTTTTGGATTGATAAAACGCCACCCCATGGTGGTGTCTTCCATCTTTTGACCACGACCAAATGCAGATTCTGATTTACCCATGACAAAAGGTGCGCGTGACATTGACTCTACACCACCTGCGATGATGAGATCAGCTTCACCTGCTTTAATGGCGCGTGCTGCCATTGCGACAGCATCAAGCGAAGAACCGCATAAACGATTTACTGTGGTTGCAGGCACTTGGTATGGTACACCTGCAAGGAGTGCCGACATACGACCGACATTGCGATTGTCTTCACCTGCTTGGTTGGCACAGCCGTAAATCACATCATCAATTTTTTCCCAATCAACGCTTGGATTGCGTTCCATTAAAGCTTTAAGTGGAATAGCACCCAAATCATCGGTACGTAAAGTGGATAAACCACCTGCGTATCGACCAAATGGGGTACGGATGGCATCAATAATATAGGCATTTTTCATTTTTAAATCCTAAAAGAAAGCTCCTCCCTTTTTTAAAGGGTGAGCAGTCTTACTGCGCAAGGAGGGATTTAAGGAAACTAAAACCAATGGTTTAATCGTCCCTAAATCCCTCCTTTAAAAAGGAGGGACTTTTCGACCTCTTTAAAAAAGAGGTGTTAGGGGCGTTACTTTTGGGTTGCATCAATCAATTTTGCACCTGTCATTGACTGCAATTCATCAAAAGATAAGCCTTCAACTTTTTCAATCACTTTCATGCCTTCCACCGTCACATCAATCACACATAAATCTGTGTAAATACGATCGACACATTTCAAACCTGTGGCAGGATAATCAAGGGTTGCAACGATTTTAGGCTCGCCTTTTTTAGTGACATGATCTGTGGTAATAAACACTTTTTTGGCACCAACCGCTAAGTCCATCGCACCGCCCACCGCAGGAATTGCATCAGGTGCACCTGTATGCCAATTCGCTAAGTCACCATTTTCAGCCACTTGGAATGCACCTAAAACGGCAATATCTAAATGACCACCGCGCATCATGGCAAATGAATCGCCATGATGGAAATAAGCACCACCATTAAGTAAAGTGACAAATTCTTTACCTGCGTTAATAAGTTCAGGATCACGATCTTCTTCAGCAGGTGGTGGGCCAAAGGCTAATAAACCATTTTCAGAATGAAGAAATACGTCTTTGTCACTTGGTAAATAGCTTGAAATCTTGGTTGGTAAACCAATACCTAAGTTGACATAAGCACCATCAGGAATATCTTGTGCAACACGTTCAGCAATTTGGTCACGGCTTAGTTTGGTATAGCGCATTTTTTAAATCTCCGAATCCAATAGTTACTGTGCAGGTTGAACTTGTACAACGTGCTGTACAAAAATGCCTGCGGTGATGATATGCTCAGGATCTAAAGCCCCAAGCTCAACTATTTCAGAGACTTGTGCGATAGTGACATCAGCCGCCATTGCCATGATTGGACCAAAGTTACGTGCCGATTTACGATAAATAAGGTTTCCCCAACGGTCGCCTTGGTGTGCTTTTATGAGTGCAAAGTCAGCTTTAATTGGATTTTCGAGGACGAAGTCTTTGCCTTCGTAATTCAGTGTTGGTTTGCCTTCAGCAAGTAAAGTTCCAAAACCTGTTGGGGTATAGATTGGACCAAGTCCCATGCCTGCAGCTTGAATACGACACGCCAAGTTGCCTTGTGGAACCAGTTCTAATTCAATTTTACCAGCGCGGTAAATTTCATCAAAAATATAAGAATCTGATTGACGAGGGAAAGAACAAATAATTTTACGTACAGCACCCGTTTTAAGTAGTTTAGCCAAGCCATAATCGCCATTGCCTGCGTTATTATTAACAATGACAAGATCTTTAATGCCAAGCTCAATTAAACCATCAATCAGTTCAGCAGGCTGTCCAGCTGTACCAAAACCGCCAATCATGATGGTTGAGCCATCTTTAATTTGGGAAAGTGCTTCTGTTAATGAAGCGGTACTTTTATCAATCAT
>NZ_VXCQ01000036.1:0-1812 GCF_052850415.1 Acinetobacter sp. 1207_04
GCCCGATCACAGGTGAAACAGAGCCAGGTGCAGAGGTTATTGTTAAACTCCCAGATGGTACAACAGTTACGACTGTTGCAGACTCGAAAGGGCATTGGGAAGTACCTCCAAATCCTGATTTAAAAGATGGTGATGTAGTCGAAGTAATTGCGAAAGATCCTGCAGGCAATGAAGGCACAGCACAAGAAGAAGTTGATGGCAAAGCACCAATTATTGATATAGATCCAATCAAGCCAGGTGGCCCGATCACAGGTGAAACAGAGCCAGGTGCAGAGGTTATTGTTAAATTCCCAGATGGTACAACTGTTACGACTGTTGCAGACTCGAAAGGGCATTGGGAAGTACCCCCAAATCCTGATTTAAAAGATGGTGATGTAGTCGAAGTAATTGCGAAAGATCCTGCAGGCAATGAAGGTACAGCACAAGAAGAAGTTGATGGCAAAGCACCAATCATTGATATTGATCCAATTGATTCAAAGGATCCAATCACAGGTGTGACTGAGCCAAATTTACACGTTGTTGTAACATTCCCAGATGGTACAACCGTTACGACTGTATCTGATGCACAAGGTCAATGGACTGTACCGAACCCAGGCACGCTAAAAGATGGTGATGAAGTTACTGCAACGGCGAAAGACAAAGCAGGTAATATTGGTACAACTAAAGAAGTTGTAGATATTTTTGTTGATCCGGGTGAGTCTGATTCTGACAGTGATTCAGACTCTGACAGTGACTCTGATTCTGACAGTGATTCAGACTCTGACAGCGACTCTGATTCGGACAGTGACTCTGATTCTGACAGCGACTCTGATTCTGACAGCGACTCTGATTCTGACAGCGACTCTGATTCTGACAGCGACTCTGATTCTGACAGCGACTCTGATTCTGACAGCGACTCTGATTCGGACAGCGACTCTGATTCTGATAGTGACTCTGATTCGGACAGTGACTCTGATTCGGACAGTGATTCTGATTCTGACAGCGACTCTGATTCGGACAGTGACTCTGATTCTGATAGCGACTCTGATTCAGACAGCGACTCTGATTCTGACAGTGATTCAGACTCTGACAGCGACTCTGATTCGGATGTTGATCCATTGGATAAACCAGAAGGTGATGATGATGTTGGTATTCATAAAGGTGCAATTATTGATGGCACAGTAACGGATGATAGTAAGCCTTTACTTTCAGGGACAGGTGCTGTTCCAGATGCAATCATTAAAATTTATGATGGTTTAAATCCTGTAGCCATTGGTTCTACAACTGCCAATTCAAGTGGTGAGTGGTCATTCACACCAACTAATCCTCTAATAGATGGTTTGCATAGTATTACTGCAACTCAAATGGTAAGCGGTGTTGAAAGTTCTAAGTCACCAGCACTTGAGTTTGAAGTAGATACTCTTATTGCAACACCAGACATTGGTCCAATTAAACCAACAGATCCAGAAATTACAGGTACGGCTGAGCCAAATTCAAAAGTCACTGTGACATTCCTTGACGGTACAACCGTTGTTGTACAAGCTGATAGCACAGGTCATTGGTCAGTACCAAATCCTGGTAATTTAAAAGAAGGCGATGATGTAACAGCTATTTCTGAAGATAAGGCGGGTAATATTTCACCAATTGGTAAGGAGATGGTGAACGATGGTGTAGGTCCTGTTATCGACATCAACCCGATCAATCCAAAAGATCCGATCACGGGTGCAACTGAGCCAGGTGCAGACGTTACAGTTAAATTCCCAGATGGTACGACAGTAACCACTGTTGCAGACTCAAAAGGTAATTGGACAGTACCGAACCCAGGCAACTTAA
>NZ_VXCQ01000037.1:0-1782 GCF_052850415.1 Acinetobacter sp. 1207_04
AATTTCTTCTCACGCCACATCACTTCTTCACAGCGCACTGATACTGGGTAAAGTGTGGTATCACCTACATCTTTCGCTAATTTCTCTGACCAAATTTTGATGATGCCATTACGTGGATCATTATCTTTGTAGATCGCATGACCAAAGCCCATGATCTTTTCTTTACGTGCTAACTTGCCCAACATTTCACGTTCAGCTTCTTCAGGAGATGTCCAGTTTTCAATCATTTCCATCGCAGCTTCATTCGCACCACCATGTAATGGACCACGAAGTGATCCAATCGCACCTGTAATACATGAATGCATATCTGAAAGTGTTGATGCACATACTCGTGCTGTGAATGTTGAAGCGTTAAATTCATGCTCTGCATACAAAATCAACGAGACATTCATCACTTGTTCATGCAATTCATTTGGTTTTTCACCACGAAGTAAATGCAAGAATTGAGCACCAATTGAATCATCATCAGTATTTTCTTCAATGCGTACGCCATCATGGCTGAAACGGTACCAGTAACAAATGATAGCAGGCAAGGTTGCAAGGATACGGTCTGCTACATCTTGTTGCTCATCGAATGTTTTTTCAGTTTCAATGTTACCGAGCATTGAAACACCTGTACGCATCACATCCATTGGATGTGAATCTGCAGGAATGCGTTCAAGAACTTCTTTAAGTGCTTGTGGCAATTGACGTAATGATTTGAGTTTTGCTTTGTATGTTGCAAGCTGTTCTGCTGTTGGTAATTCACCAAAGAAAATCAGGTAAGCAACTTCTTCAAATTGGCAGTTTTCCGCCAAATCTTGAACGTCATATCCACGATATGTTAAGCCTGCGCCACTTTTGCCTACAGTTGAAAGTGCAGTTTTGCCTGCAACTTGTCCGCGCAGTCCTGCGCCTGTGAGTACTTTTCCTTCAGCCATTTTATTTTCCTTCCGTGAAGAGTTTGTCTAATGTATTTTCAAAAGTATGATAGTCAAGGAATTCATAGAGTTCTTTGCGTTGTTGCATCTTGTCAAGAACATTCACTTGTGTGCCGTCTTTACGAATGGCTTGGAATACTTCAAGTGCGGCTTTTTGCATTGCACGTGTTGCTGACAATGGGTAAAGCACCATTGAAATGCCTTGTTCACCCAATTCTTCAGTGGTGTAATAAGGTGTGTCACCAAATTCAGTGATGTTTGCAAGTACAGGTACACCCACTGCATCACAGACTGTTTTGTACATCGTAATGTCAGTCATTGCTTCAGCAAAGATTGCATCTGCACCTGCTTCTACGCATGCACATGCACGATCAATGACGGCTTGTAGACCTTCTTTTTGTAGTGCATCGGTACGTGCCATCACCACAAAGTTAGAATCTGTTTTGGCATCCACCGCTGCTTTAATACGATCAACCATTTCTTGTTGAGTCACGATTTCTTTGTTTGGACGGTGTCCACAGCGTTTTTGTGCCACTTGGTCTTCAATGTGAACCGCTGCTGCGCCCGCTGCAATCATTTGTTTAACGGTACGTGCAATGTTAAATGCTCCGCCCCAACCTGTATCGATATCGACAAGGAGTGGTGTATCTACACGTTCAGTTATCCGACGTACATCTTCAAGTACATTGTCTAGACTGGTCATACCTAGGTCAGGTAAGCCGTATGAGTAGTTCGCAACACCTGCCCCCGATAGATAGATGGCTTTGTAACCCACCTGTTTTGCCATCATGGCTGCATAAGCATTGACCGTTCCAATGATTTGTAATGGTTTTTCTACTTCCAGTGCTTGTCTAAATCTTAA
>NZ_VXCQ01000038.1:0-1601 GCF_052850415.1 Acinetobacter sp. 1207_04
AAACCGTCTTAAAATTCAAAAAACCGATTATAAATATAAAAACAACCTGTTTCCTCTATTCTGTGATTTAACGTATTATATTCTCAAGCAATAAATTTACTCCTTTGGAGATTGAACGATGTTAGATACAAATACTTCTGCACAATTAAAAACTTTACTTGAACGTCTTGAAAGCCCAATTGAATTGGTCGCTTCTTTAGACAACTCTGATAAAGCTGAAAAAATTAAAGAATTAGTCACTGAAGTTGCTGCACTGTCTGACCAAGTGACTGCACGTTTTGATGGGCAAAATAGCCGCAAACCAAGCTTCGGTATTGCGAAAGTCGGCGAGCAACCACGTGTGTTCTTCGCAGGCTTGCCAATGGGTCACGAATTCACTTCATTGATCTTAGCTTTACTGCAAGTTTCAGGTTATGCAGCAAAAGTATCTGATGAAGTTTTGGCACAAATCAAAGGCTTAAATATTCAATCTGACTTTGATGTGTTCGTCTCACTAAGCTGTCATAACTGTCCTGATGTGGTTCAAGCTCTGAATCTGATTGCGATTAACAACCCAGGTACAACAGCAACGATGATTGATGGTGCTTTCTTCCAAGATGAAGTTGAAGAACGTAAAATCATGGCTGTACCAATGTTATTCCAAAATGGTCAGCACATTGGTCAAGGTCGTATGACCCTAGAAGAAATCATTGCTAAATTAGATACTGGTGCAGCAGCAAAAGATGCTGAAAAATTGAATGCTAAAGAAGCCTTTGATGTGCTGGTGATTGGTGGTGGTCCTGCAGGTGCAACAGCGGCAATGTATGCTGCACGTAAAGGTATTCGTACAGGTATTGTGTCTGAGCGCTTCGGTGGTCAGGTTATGGATACGATGGACATTGAAAACTTTATTTCAGTGCAAAAAACTCAAGGACCTAAGTTTGGTGCAGATATGGAAGCACATGTACGAGAGTACGGTGTAGATATTATGAACCTACAAAAAGTGAAAAGCATTGTCGGTGCAGATCAAACAGCCAATGGTTTAGTTCAGCTTGAACTTGAAAATGGTGCAAAACTTGAATCAAAAACTGTGATTTTATCTACAGGTGCACGTTGGAGAGAAATGAATGTACCAGGTGAGAAAGAATACAAAACTCGTGGAGTCGCATATTGCCCACACTGTGATGGTCCATTGTTCAAAGGTAAACGTGTTGCGGTGATTGGTGGTGGTAACTCAGGTGTAGAAGCTGCTATTGACCTTGCGGGAATTGTTGAGCATGTAACGGTACTGGAGTTTGATACTAAGCTACGTGCTGACCAAGTACTTCAAGATAAGTTGAATAGTTTGCCAAATACCACAGTACTATTGAATGTTTTAGCAACTGAGGTGATTGGTGATGGTTCACAAGTCACAGCCATTAAATACAAAGATCGTGCAACGGAGATTGAGCATACATTAGAACTTGCAGGGATCTTCGTTCAGATTGGCTTGTTACCTAATACTGACTTCTTAAAAGACAGTGCTGTAGAGCTTTCAAACCGTAATGAGATTGTGGTTAATGAACGTAATGAAACGTCTGTAAAAGGTGTCTTTGCTGCAGGTGACTGTACCACTGTACCGT
>NZ_VXCQ01000039.1:0-1129 GCF_052850415.1 Acinetobacter sp. 1207_04
GACCATGGTAAAACAACTTTAACAGCTGCAATTGCAACTGTTTGTGCTAAACAGTTCGGTGGCGAAGCGAAAGATTACGCTGCAATTGACTCAGCACCAGAAGAAAAAGCTCGTGGTATTACAATTAATACTTCTCACGTAGAATACGATTCTGTAATTCGTCACTACGCGCACGTAGACTGTCCAGGTCACGCCGATTATGTTAAAAACATGATTACTGGTGCTGCTCAAATGGATGGCGCGATTCTTGTATGTTCAGCGACTGATGGTCCTATGCCACAGACTCGTGAACACATCCTTCTTTCTCGTCAGGTTGGTGTACCTTTCATTCTTGTTTTCCTTAACAAGTGTGACATCGTAGATGACGAAGAGTTAATCGAATTAGTAGAAATGGAAGTTCGTGAACTTCTTTCTACTTATAACTTCCCTGGTGATGACACTCCTGTAATCCGTGGTTCAGCTCTTCTTGCATTGAATGGCGATGAAGGCCCTTACGGTGTTCCAGCTGTTCTTGCTCTTGTTGAAGCGCTTGACACTTATATCCCAGAACCAGAACGTGCAATCGATAAAGCATTCCTTATGCCAATCGAAGATGTATTCTCTATCTCAGGTCGTGGTACAGTAGTAACTGGCCGTGTTGAGTCTGGTATCGTTAAAGTTGGTGAAGAAGTAGAAATCATTGGTATTAAAGATACAGTTAAAACAACTGTAACTGGCGTAGAAATGTTCCGTAAACTTCTTGACGAAGGTCGTGCGGGCGAGAACTGTGGTGTTCTTCTTCGTGGTACTAAACGTGAAGACGTTCAACGTGGTCAAGTACTTGCTAAACCAGGTACAATCAAGCCACACACTAAATTCGATGCAGAAGTATACGTACTTTCTAAAGAAGAAGGTGGTCGTCATACTCCATTCCTTAACGGTTACCGTCCACAGTTCTACTTCCGTACAACTGACGTAACTGGCGCTATCGCTCTTCAAGACGGCGTTGAAATGGTTATGCCTGGTGACAACGTAGAAATGTCAGTAGAACTAATTCACCCAATCGCAATGGACCCAGGTCTACGTTTTGCGATCCGTGAAGGTGGTCGTACAGTTGGTGCTGGTGTTGTTGCGAAAGTAACTGCATAAT
>NZ_VXCQ01000004.1:0-223477 GCF_052850415.1 Acinetobacter sp. 1207_04
ACTTGTGGTGGCGTGGTATCAACATCTTTATTTGCTATACCTTGACCGCCTAAGTTACCCGATTTATCAGCATAACTGTTGTCAGGCACCGTCACACTGACATTGCCATCAATACCTGTAGGAAATTTACCCGTCCACGTTAAACCATCTTCTGAAGGTGTAAGTTCAACCTTAATACGTTTACCATCTTCATCTTTGATCACAATTTCTTTTGGATCAATTGTTGATGGATCAACGTCAGGTGCATACTTAATCGTAATCTCACCTTTGTCATTAATACTGACTTGAACCGTTGGCGGCTCATTGTCTAAAACAGGATTACGAATCGCTGGTACAGATTCTACTACATCTGTTTTTGCAACTGCTGTAATGCTGTTGCTCGTACCTATTTCATTCGCAGGAACTTTAAGTGACCATTTACCATCAGACGTAATATCTTTGGCAGGAATTTTATATTCTTTGCCGTTAAACGTGACCGTGATATCAGCATTGGGATTGCTGACTGTTCCTGTAATGGTAAACAAGCCATCTGTTGTAAGATCAATTAATTCTTTTTCATTTACAACGTCATCGCCTGCAATAACATCAATTGAAATCAGTGGTAATAACACCGCATCATCAATTGGATTACCATCTTGGTTGGTCGTTGTCGCATCGATATCATCACCATCGTTCAATGGAATGTCCGTGGTTACAGTCCACTTGCCATCTTTATCCGCGATTACAGGTGGCAATTTTGTGCCATTCGGTAAAGTCACAACAACTTCATTGCCTGGTTCTGTTTGACCTGTAATGTTGGTTATTGGTTTACCATTTGCATCTGTACTTGGTGTAACTTGATTGATTTTGATCGTAATTAAGCTGTCATCATTGCCTGAACCTTTGTTGCCATCAAGGTCTGTATAGCTATCATCTTTAACTTCGACTTTAACTGTTTGACCTGGTTCAACTTTTAATTCAACTGTCCAAGTACCATCTGCATTTTGTTTTGGCTCACCAACAACGCGACCACCCGTTACATTCAAGTCTGCCGATGAGAATGTACTTGGATCAATATCTTCACTAAATGTAAATGTTGCTGTCGCAGAGGTTTCATCTTTTGCATTGGCAATAATATCGACTTCAACTGATGGTGCGGTCGTATCAACATCTTTATTTGCTGTACCTTGGCCGCCTAAGTTACCCGCATAATCTTTATAACTATTTTCAGGAACGGTTACTTTAATATCACCATCCACACCTGATGGAACTTTACCCGTCCACGTCAAACCATCTTTTGATGGTATAAGTTCAACTTTTACAGGATTACCGTTTTTATCAACTATGATAAATTCTTTTGGATCAATTGTTGACGGATCAACGTCAGGATCAAACTGAATGATGATTTCAGCTTTAGCTGTAATTTCTACATCTACGTTTGGTGGTGTTAAGTCTTGACCAACTGGACGTTCAGCAACATTTGACTCAATTAGCGTACCATCTGCACCAACGACACTACCTTGCGCTTTAATATCATTATTTGATAAAACATCTGATGCAGGAACCTTAATACTCCATGTACCATCAGCATTAACAGTCACTTGATCACCTGAATAAACCTTACCGTTAAATGTAATGGTCATTGATGCAGATGGATTGCTTACAGTGCCAGTAATAGTGATATTACCATCAAAATCAGTTAGTTCCGCCAACTCACCTTCGTTGATAATATCATCACCACCCACAATACCAATCGATACAAATGGAAGTAAAACATCATCTGAAGTTGGCTTGCCATCTTGATCATCGGTCACGGCTTCAACTGTATTGCCATCGACAAGTGGTTTATCTGTGGTCACTGTCCAATAACCATCTAGATCAGCAGGTTCAGAAACAAGTGTTGAACCATCAGGTAAAGTCACTGTGACTTTATTACCAGGCTCAGTTGTTCCTGAAATAATAGCTGTATTGCCATCTGGTATAATCGAATCAATTTTTACGGTTACTTTTTTATCAGTGCCAGATGAACCTTCATTACCCGCAAGGTTTGTATAGCTCTTATCTTTAACACCTACATTAACCGTAATACCTTGCTTCGTTCCTGTAAGGTCAGCAAACCATGTACCATCTTTATTTTCAACAAGGTTACTGAGCTTACCACCGGAAATGACAATATCTGACAAATCAAAGTTTTTAACTGGTTCATTAAACTTAAAAGTTACAGTGCCATCGTCATTGATGATGACTATAACAGCCGGAGGTTTTGTATCAATAACTGCTGTATCACCACCTTTACCTGAGGTATTACCTGTTTGATCTGTAATAGTTGCAGCGACATCAACCTTGCCATTTGCTTGTGGCGGAACAGACGTAATATAACCATTGTTCAACATATCATCGGTAATAATAATGTCTGTAGGTTCACCACCATTGATAATAATCGTGAGTGTATCGCCAATTTTGGCTTCTTTTGGAATAGTAATTTTTACAGATACATCAGGACCCTGACCTAACTCGGCGCTATTGATTACACCATCATTATTAATATCTGTCGTAATTTCAACTTTTGGTGCAGGAATCACACCTGTATTTGGAATCAGTGTTTCATCTGTACCTGGTTCTGAAACCAAACCTGTATTTGGATCAGTCACAGTCCCTTTAACAGGAACCTCTTGACCTACAGGAGGTAATTCTGCTGTTGGCACATCAACTATCCAATTATATGTACCATCATCATTAGGTGTTGGATCAACTTTTACAGGGTATTCTTTCCCACCTACAGTCACTGTCACATCAGCATTTGGATCATCAACTGTACCCGTAATCGTTGTTGTATCATCTTCACTCGGAACAATTGGATCAATCGTGACATAAGGTGCTTTTGGTGGAACTACAACAGGTGCTTCATCCTGACCTGGCTCTGAAATTAAACCTGTATTTGGATCAGTCACAGTCGCTTTGACAGGAATTTCTTGCCCGATTGGGGGCAATTTATTTGTGGGTACATCGATAGTCCAATTATATGTACCATCTTCGTTAGGTGTTGGATCAACGTTTACAGGATATTCTTTCCCGCCAATGGTAATGGTCACATCAGCATTTGGATTATCTACTGTACCTGTAATCGCGGTTGTTCCATCTTTGTCTGGTACAACTTGATCAATTGTGACTACAGGTGCTTTAGGTGGCAAAATTACGGGTGCTTCATCTGTCCCCGGAGGAGAAACTAGACCAGTATTCGGATCAGTGATTGTTCCTTTTACAGGAACTTCTTCACCTTGTGGAGGCAATGCCGATGTTGGTACATCCACTGTCCAATTATATGTACCATCCGCATTCGGTGTTGGATCAACTTTAGCTTTATATTCTTTTCCATCAAGCGTCACAATCACATCTGCATTTGGATTATTTACTGTACCTGTAATCGTGGTTGTTCCATCCTTATCAGGAACAACGGGATTAATCGTGACGACAGGTGCAATTGGTACTTCAGGTACTTTCGGTTGATCTTTCGATGATCCATTTGAACCATCTACCGCAATCACTGTACCACCAACGAGCGCACCACCGACAATCCATGGCAGTAAATTAGATGCAGTACTCCCACCACCTACAGCAATCGGTAGTAATTCCTCTAAGCCTGCTAACTCTTTAAAACCTGCGACACCATTTTGCCAATCTAGCAATAAGAAAGCACATTCAGTCCCTTCAAAAACGAGTGCTGTATTATTTCCTTCTGCATCCACTACAAAATAATTTTCAATAGTGAGTATTTCACCATCCTTCATTTTAATAATTAAATTATTACCATCTTGAATAATTTCAGCAACATCTTCACGAAGAATTTTTGTTTGAATAATCGATCCTTTTTCTAATTTAATTATATTAGAATCGATTTCCACCTTCTCCATTGTCGCCTTATCAATAACAATAATTTTTTGCATAATAAAAAGCCATTTTCTAATGTAACAGTCAGTAAACTATATTAACAGAGCGATATTTTTTGTACAATAAATCCATAGTGTTTTTAATTCTATTAATCAATCATTTTTTTGACTATTATTCAACCAACACAGTCTTTTTACCGCAGGATAAATTCATGTTGAAACGTTCGCTACTTTGTTTAAGCCTTGTTCTTGGTCTAAGTGCATGTTCATCTATACAACATAAAGCTACTTTCGAAAAACCAACCCATTTATTATTTATAGACAAAGAGATAAATTCACTACCTGTTCAAGTACAGCGTGATGAACGCCTTTGTGATGGTGATAAAGCAGACGATCAAAACTGCCCAATCAAGTTTTTTATTGATGATTTTAAAGCTGGTGAATTCTATATTCATAACACAGCAACGTACTATTTAAAGCCAAATGAGTACACATTGACCGTCAAAAACTGTAAAGAAAATTGCGTTACTAATCACACTAAAATACAAATTGACGAAAAGTTACCATTAGTAACTTTGGTATTATCTATTGATGAAAATGGAAAACCATTCATTATCAACAAAAAATCATAGTATAATATTCAACCCGAAATTCGTGATAAATTTCGGGTTGAATTTAGTGCAAAAAATCACATTAAACGAATAAAACATAGATTAAATTTATTCTATTTTCTTGAAAAAATAACTCCATTAAATTCAATTTTTCTATTACATAATATAAAAAATATATTAATAAAAAAAACCTAATATTTTTTAATAATATTAAATTTTTAATAAATGTGTTTATTTTTTACCAGATCAAAATGGATTTATTTAAGTGGTATAAATTTTGTTTCATAGAAATAATTCAAATGTATAAATTTCACTGATTCCATGTATACTTTTCCACCTCTCTTGTACTGTTTTATCTGCCTTATGCAACAAAACCGTGAACTTAGAACTCTCCTCAAAAAAAAACGTCGTGCATTAAATTCGACCATGCAAAAAAAAATTGAAGTGCAAATCCTGCATCAAATGATTCAACAACCAAAATTTTATCATGCAAAAAAAATCGGCATTTATTTACACGCATTTGGCGAAGTTCAAACCCAAAAGCTCATTGAGTACTGCTTTAAACAGGGTAAAAACGTTTTTCTACCGATGATTTGCAATATGAGTTTAAAACTTGTTTGGATTCAAATTACTCAACATCAATATCGAAGCAAGCGTTTTGCGATGCATCGTTTAGGCATGTTAGAGCCGATGAAAAGCCGTGGTTTTCATGTTTCCGTATTAGATTTTCTCATTTTACCTTTGCTGGCTTGCGATCAACTCGGTACCCGTATGGGTATGGGGGCAGGTTTTTATGACCGTACCCTTGCAACTGCGCCCAAACGCCCTTATAGAGTAGGAATCGCCCATGACTTTCAACTTTTAAGTGAACCATTACAGCGAAATTCTTGGGATCAACCTTTAGATGTGCTGATTACACCATCAAAAGTCTATCGTTTTAGTCGGCATTCAAGTTTATTCAGGCTTTAAAGCCCTTCTAAATTTTAGATACTTGCGCTTTTTTATATTTTTTATTGAGCAAGGCCCTTGTAATTTTTAAAATACCCATCACTATAAAATTCATGGCAACAATGTTGTTACTCACTAGGAGTGCCCATGTCAGAAAATATTATGAATCAAGAAAATCTTGAGCAAAACGTTCCGAGTGTATTACCACTTTTAGCTTTGCGTGATGTTGTGGTTTATCCACATATGCAAATTGCACTCTTTGTCGGTCGTGAAAAATCGATCAATGCCGTTGATATCGCTCGCAACAGCGATAATCTCGTATTTGTAGTTGCACAAAAAGATTCTCTCACAGAAGAAATTGATCACGACAATTTATATCAATACGGTACTGTCGCTAAGATCGTCCAAGTCGTAAATCATGAAAATGATGAAAACTGTATTAAAGTGCTAATTGAAGGCTTACACCGTTCTAAGCTTGTAGAAATCATCGACAATGATGAATATTTATCGGCTGAACATGCGTTAAGCCCAATGAGTGTTGCAACCGTCGATTCAAACACTCAAGCATTACGTGTTGAAGAATTACGTGCTCTATTTGCACAATATGCTGAAACGAAACTACGTAATGCACGTGAGTTAATTGCGGCTGCAAACAAAATTGACGATCTTCTACAACTGTTATTCTTCGTTGCAACACGTGTACCGTTGAATATTGATGTAAAGCAAAAGTTCTTAGAACATGATCAGTTTGAAGAGCATTTACAAGAACTCATGAGCTATTTATTACAGCAGTCAGAAGAGCAACAAGTTGAACAAACTTTGCATGACTCTGTAAAACGTCAAATGGAAAAGAATCAGCGCGAATATTTCCTGAATGAAAAAATGAAGGTTATTCAGCGTGAACTTTCTGACATGAATGGCGGTGCAGAAGATGATGTTGCTGAAATTGAACGTCGTTTAGCAGAAGCTGATCTACCAGAACATGTGCGTAAAAAAGCTGAAGCGGAATTCCGTAAGTTAAAAGCAATGCAACCTGCATCAAGTGAAGCTGCTGTTGTTCGTAACTATATCGAAGCGATTTTAGATACGCCTTGGAATAAAGCAAGTAAAGTCAGCATTAACTTAGCAAAAGCTCAGGAAATTTTAGATACTGATCATTATGGCTTAGACGATGTAAAAGACCGTATTGTTGAATATCTCGCAGTACAGTCACGCGTGAAAAAACTCAAAGGTCCAATTCTTTGTTTAGTCGGTCCCCCAGGTGTTGGTAAAACGTCACTTGGTGAATCGGTTGCTAAAGCAACGGGGCGTGAATTCGTTCGTATGGCACTCGGTGGCGTACGTGATGAAGCGGAAATTCGTGGTCACCGTCGTACTTATATTGGTGCGATGCCAGGTAAAATTGTGCAATCATTGACTAAAGTAGGCGTAAAGAATCCTTTATTCTTACTCGATGAAATTGACAAAATGGCACAAGACTATCGTGGCGATCCAGCTTCTGCATTGCTTGAAGTGCTAGATCCATCACAAAATGATAAGTTCAGTGATCACTATTTAGATCTTGATCTTGACCTTTCAGAAGTGATGTTCATCTGTACTGCAAACAGCATGAATATTCCTGAAGCGTTGCTTGACCGTATGGAAGTGATTCGTCTACCAGGTTATACCGAAGATGAAAAAGTCAATATTGCAGAGCGTTACCTTGTTCCAAAAGCAATTAAGAACAATGGTTTACGTGCTAAAGAATTGACTGTTCACGAAGAAGCAATTCGTGACATCGTACAGCGTTATACCCGTGAAGCAGGTGTTCGTAGCCTTGAGCGTGAAGTGTCTAAAATTGCACGTAAAGTCGTGAAAGAAGCCGTGAGCAAGAAGTCTAAAAATCTTCAGCTTGAAGTGACCTCCGCTAATCTCCCAGAATATTTAGGTCCACACAAGTTTGACTTTGGTATGGCGGAAGAAGAAGCGCAAATCGGTCGTGTTAATGGTTTGGCTTGGACATCTGTTGGTGGTGAGTTACTTACTATCGAAGTTGCAGCAGTCAAAGGTAAAGGTAAATTCATTACTACTGGTTCACTCGGTGATGTGATGAAAGAATCAATTACCGCAGCAATGACAGTTGTTCGTACCCGTGCAGATGAGCTTGGCATTGAAACTTCGCGTTTTGAAGAAACTGATGTTCACGTCCATTTACCTGAAGGTGCTACACCGAAAGATGGTCCATCTGCAGGTTTAGCATTGACGACTGCACTTGTATCTGCGTTCACAGGCATCGCAATTCGCCCTGATATTGCAATGACAGGTGAAACAAGCCTTGGCGGTCGTGCGATGCGTATTGGTGGTTTGAAAGAGAAGCTACTCGCTGCACATCGTGGTGGTGTAAAACTCGTATTCATCCCACAAGAAAATGTCCGTGATTTAGCTGAAATTCCTGACAATGTGAAAGAAGGTTTGGAAATTAAAGCTGTGAAAAGTATCGATGAGATTCTGCCACTTGCTTTAGTTGAACAACCAACGCCATTGGTTAAAGCACCAATTGTGAAAACAACAGGTGAAAGCAAAGCTGCTCGTCATTAATTACTCAAGTAATTACATATAAAAAAGAGCGCTACGGCGCTCTTTTTTATACTTACTATCCCCATATTTCATTTCAACCTAATAAAAGCTCAAATCAGATTGTTAACTAAAAAAATGAAGATCAAAACCTCATTTTACCCTTGAAAAATACAACATGGACATCATATATAAATAAAGAAATTGTGGTTCATGATGATTTAACTTAAGACCAAAACTTACTTTTTAGTGGTTTCTATCAAATCTCCAGATAGATAGAAATCCGCATGCAGTCCTACTACCCCTCATGGACTGCATTTTTTTATCTATACTTTTTATTTATAAAAATCCTCGTCAATACATCCCTTTTTAAATGAATTAATTCTTTGTGCTGCATCAATATCAACATGATGTTTCTCACTTTTCGTTCCCAATGTTACTTCTTTTATCTCATCATTTTTCTGCTCTTATTTCTTTACAACCTATTTTAGGCGTATTTATTTTAACCTGAACGATTATCCATATAACGCTATACTTACCATTAAACTCTCATCATTTAATGCATGCTATGAAAATTCGTATTCTGACTATTGGTCAAAAAATGCCAGCTTGGATACTTACAGGTTTTGAAGATTACTTCAAACGTATTCAACCTTTTGTTCAAACCCAAGTGATTGAGCTAGCTATGGCAAAGCGAGGAAAAAATGATTCAGAAGCCGATATTTTAAAATACCGAAATATTGAAGGTGACAGCATTTTGGCACAGCTCAAACAAAATGAAGTTCTCATTGCACTTGAAGTCGGTGGTCGTGAGTTCGGTACAGAAAAGTTAGCTGAAACCATGAAAAGTTGGATGCTTGAAGGTAACGATATCGCTCTTGCGATTGGTGGACCTGATGGTCACTCAGAAGCCGTTCGCAAAGCCGCGGCTTGGCATTGGTCACTCTCTAAACTCACCCTTCCACATCCAATGGTACGTGTGATGCTCATTGAACAACTGTATCGTGCAATGAGTATCAACAATAATCATCCTTACCACCGCGCAGGATAAAATTTGAGGCACGATAAGAGTTACTTCATTTCGAAAACAGTATGTTGAAGTTACTGAACAACATTCAAGATCACTTTTTACAATGGGATAAACAGCGCAGTATGAAACTACAAACCTTGCCCGGCTTATTTATTTCTCATGGCTCACCCATGCTTGCGCTTAATCCTGAACAAGTCGGCCCTGCTTTAAACCGACTTGGTCTAAATTTGCCACAACCTCAAGCAATTGTAGTGATGTCAGCACATTGGGAAAGTAATGCTTTAGAAGTAAGTACAGGTGTCCGCCCTGAAACATGGCATGATTTTCGTGGGTTTCCACCTGAACTCTATGAAATACGCTACCCTGCACCGGGCGACCCGCAACTTGCTGAAGAAATTTTGCATCTATTCTCTGAAGCACATATTACTGCCCATGCTAATAGTACTCGCCCACGTGATCATGGCGTATGGATGCCTTTGTTGCACATGTATCCTCAAGCGGATATACCTGTGGTAGAAATTTCACTACCTATGAATATTTCTGCAAAAGAAATTTATAAGATTGGACAAACTTTAGCAGTATTACGTGAAAAGCAAATTTTATTGATGGGTTCAGGCAGTATTACGCATAATTTACGTGAACTTTCTTGGCAAGGTGAAAATGCCAATGTGCCTGAATGGGCATCAACTTTCCGTAATACCGTAGTGAGTAAGCTCCATCATCAAGATTTTGATGCGGTGCTCGATTGGAAGAATTTGCCTTTTATCGAACGTAATCATCCAACTTTAGAACATTTCGCACCACTATTTTTTGCTATGGGTACAGGTCATCGTTTTAGTATTGTACATAGTAGTTTTAGTATGGGTTCACTTGGTATGGATATTTATCGCTTTGATTAATACACATATCCATTTATAGATAAAATATATCAATATAGTAACAAAAAATTATAAATGGATACATTTTGCTACCCAAAAAGCGCATATGTATCCATTTTTTTTTAAATAAATACGTTATCCTTCAAAATGTTATCCATAGCATGAACTGTTTATCCCATGAAATTAAAATATTTAGCAATTGCCCTTTTCCCTCTTGCTCTTGCCGCTTGTCAGTCAAATGGCATTCAAAAAACTGGAGATTCAACAGTGAGCGTTGTAGAACAACAAAATGTAAATAAAACATTAACTGCATATCAATGGAGCGCAAATACTGCAAATGCGCCTAAACCTTTAGTTTTAAATTTTGATGCTCAAGGTCGTTTAGCCATTTCAACCAGCTGTAATAATCTAATGGGTGGTTGGAAAGTAGAAAATAATCAGATTGTTTCAGGTAATTTAGCGGCAACACAAATGGCATGTGAAGCAAATGCAATGGTACAAGAAGGTGTTGCAGCAAACTTATTTAGTAACCGTAAAGCTCCGTTTACTTTAGATATGAGTAATCCTGATCAACCTAAACTGACCATTGTTGCAACAAATGGTGAGAAGGTTGAATTTACAGGAACAATGACACCTGAAACAAAATATCAAAGTGAAGGCGAAACGATTTTCCTTGAAATTTCACCTGAAACAAAACAATGTACTGGCGTTGCTCCACAAACATGCTTACAAGTCAAAGAAATCAAATATGCTGAAAATGGTGTAAAAACCTATCAAGATAAAGATTGGACGTTATTTTATAACCACATTGAAGGTTTTGAGCACGATCCAAAAGCACATAAAATTATCCGTGTAAAACGTTATGAAATTAAAAACCCTGCTGCTGATCAATCTAAATATGCTTATGTATTTGATATGACTGTAATGAATGCAACTGTAAAATAAAATTTAAGCATAAAAAAACCGATGCATTTGCATCGGTTTTTTTAGTGATTCTAAGTTAAAACTTAAAATACACCTTGAGCAAGCATTGCATCAGCAACTTTTACGAAGCCTGCAATGTTCGCACCGTTTACGTAGTTTACAGTACCATCTTCTTCTGTACCGTATTTCACGCAGTTGCGGTGAATTTCTTTCATGATTGCATGAAGACGTTCATCAACTTCTTCAAATGTCCAACCCAAACGGATTGCATTTTGAGACATTTCAAGACCTGATGTTGCTACGCCACCAGCATTCGACGCTTTACCTGGTGCATAAAGAATTTTCGCTTCAACAAATTTTTCAACAGCATCAAGTGTAGAAGGCATGTTTGCACCTTCAGCTACACAAATAACGCCATTTGCAATAAGTGTTACAGCATCATCACCATTTAACTCATTTTGAGTTGCACATGGCAACGCGATGTCACATTTGATTCCCCAAGGGCATTTACCTTCAAGGTATTCAAAACCATGTTTAGACGCGAATTCTGAAATACGACCGCGCTTCACATTTTTAAGTTCCATCACTTCACATAAAAGCTCAGTGGTAAAACCATTTTTAACGTAAACCGTACCCGCAGAGTCAGATAAAGAAACAACTTTTGCACCTAAGTACATTGCTTTTTCAGCAGCATACTGTGCAACATTACCCGAACCTGAAATGGTTACAACTTTATCTTGGAAGCTTTCGCCACGAGCCTTAAGCATTTCCTCAGCGAAATACACAGTACCGTAACCTGTCGCTTCTGGGCGAGCCAATGACCCACCGAAAGTTAAGCCTTTACCTGTGAATACACACGCAGTATCGTTGCTTAATTTCTTCATCATACCGGCCATATAGCCAACTTCACGACCACCAACACCAATATCGCCCGCAGGAATATCAGTATTCGATCCCAAATGACGATATAACTCGATCATTAAAGCTTGGCAGAAACGCATGATTTCGCCTTCAGATTTACCTTTAGGATCAAAATCTGAACCGCCTTTACCGCCACCCATTGGCAGTGTGGTTAAAGCATTTTTAAATGTTTGTTCAAAACCTAAGAATTTAAGAATTGAAAGGTTCACTGATGGATGGAAACGCATTCCACCTTTAAATGGACCAATAGCCGAATTGTATTGTACACGGAACGCACGGTTCACATGCGTTTGACCTTTGTCATCAACCCATGAAACACGGAATTGAATTGCACGTTCAGGTTCAACAAGACGCTCAAGTAACCCGTGTTCAGCATATTGCGGATTTTTTGCAATGAACGGCCATAAGCTCGTCATCACTTCTTCTACAGCTTGTAGAAATTCTGGTTGATGTGAATCACGTGTTTTAACGTAGTTTAGGAAGTCGTTAAGGCTGTTATATTTCAACGCTTAATCCTCAGCAGTTTGGTGGATCAAAATCGGTCAAAATTTCAATCGATGATGTATTTTGGCGCAAACAATGTAATATCTTTTGTAACCAATCGGCAATAGTTATTTTCAAATTCTTTAAAATTAATTTAATAACAAATAGTTATCTTTATTATAAAACATAATTAGGCAATCCTAAAAATTGATCTATATCAAGACTTAAAGAAAATTCATGCCATAAAAAGAGGCGACTTGTGCGCTCAAATTGTGCACACCGCAAATCCTGATTTTCATGCTAAAATTCACAATTCAATGATGTTATTTTTCAATTTAAGGCTCAAATTGAGCTGTTGTGGCTATACATGAATCTGCAAATCTCTCTCATTCAATCTATTGATGCTTTACTGCCTCAGACCCAATGTGGTCTATGTGGTCATCGTGATGGATGCCTTCCTTATGCCAAATCTATCACTGAAGGTGAAGATGCCAACAAATGTGTACCCGGTGGTCAACCTGTTGCCGATGCATTAGCAGAATTATTGAGCCGTCCAAAATTACAAGCAGAAGAAAGTGTTTGGGCTATACAAAGAGATGGTCGTCCACAGCGTATGAAAGCGGTCATTCGTGAAGATGAATGTATTGGTTGTACCAAATGTATTAGTGCTTGCCCTGTCGATGCGATCATTGGCGCAGGTAAATTGATGCATACCATTCTCACGGATTTATGTACGGGTTGTGAGCTATGCATTCCACCCTGCCCTGTCGACTGTATTGATCTAATTGAAGATTTACAGGATTTACCGCAAGAATCTCAACGCATTGCTGAACAAACCGATTTACGTGAACGTTACTATGCGCATATCCAACGTGAGGAAAAACGTCGCATTCACCGTAAAGGCCCTGTCGTTCGTGCTGAAATTGATACCGAATTATTTGCACAATTTTCTGCACAAACAGACCAACTGCCTGAAATTCAAATCATTGAAAAATCAAATGAAATACCACCATCTATCGATGCAAAAACCACGATCGAATTGGCAAAAATTCGTACGCAAATTAAAAAACTTGAAAAACAACTTAGCGTCCGCCCCGATGCAAAAAAGCAAGAATTACTTGAATCACTCAACACACAATTGAGTCAGTTACAAGGAGTATGAAATGAGCGTTAAAAATATGACGCGAAAAGAGATTCAAATCTTTTTTGAACGTTTACGTGAACAACGCCCACACCCAGAAACTGAGCTCAATTTTTCCAATCCATTTGAATTATTGGTTGCGGTTACATTGTCTGCACAAGCCACCGATGTCAGTGTTAATAAAGCTACAGATAAACTCTTTCCTGTTGCCAATACGCCTGAAGCCATTTATGCATTGGGTGTCGATGGTTTAAAGGAATATATCAAAACCATTGGTTTGTATAATTCCAAAGCCGAAAATGTAATTAAAGCCTGTAAAATGCTGATAGAGTTGCATGGTAGTCAAGTGCCACAAAACCGTGCTGATCTTGAGGCTTTACCAGGAGTTGGGCGTAAAACAGCAAATGTGGTACTTAATACCGCCTTTGGTCAACCAACGATGGCCGTTGATACGCATATTTTCCGTTTGGGTAATCGTACAGGGCTCGCTGTTGGTAAAAATGTACTTGAAGTTGAACAGCGTCTCATCAAAGTCATTCCAAAAGAATTTATACTCGACTCACATCATTGGCTGATTTTACACGGACGATATACCTGTATTGCTCGCAAACCGAAATGTGCAGAATGCATCGTATCTGATATCTGCCATTGGCCTGATCGTTTTGAGTTCGGTGCACCACGAAATAAAGCGATCCTTACAAAGACAATTGAAGATACAGTAAATCCCTAAGCCAAGAAATGATCTATATTTTATGAACATTGCGTTCAAAAATATCTCTCTTTTGTTAAAAATGATGCTGAAATTTAGCATCATTTTTTGATTTTGAATGGTTATTTTTGCTTATTATCTTTTTGTTGTTGCTCTAATCGTTCTTTTTCAACCAATTCTTTTTTCAACGTCGCCATACGTTCATGTTCTTTCGCCACACCAGGATGTACCTGATACTGTGCATTTTTACGAATTTCACGGCGCTGTGCGATTTCTTCTTTTTGCGTTTTACGTAGCAATTTAAAACTAAAAACAATCAGTCCCAAAATAACGATAACACTTAAAATGACGAGGGCAATTAATGCGATTTTCATTGGTGCTATATATTCCAACATAAAAAAAGAGACCTAATATGAATCAGGTCTCTTTTAAAGTCAAAGTTTCCAAAAAGTCTGGCTCTAAATTAACCCTCAGGGCTAAAAGTCATCTAATTTTGGAATTATTTGTCTAAAATATTAAAGAGTTCTGCTTGGACTTCATCAATGGCACGAAGACCATTCAATTTGTCATAAGTCGGTGCATTTTCACCTGAAGCCGCACGACTTTGGTAGAAACCAACCAATTGCTCAGTTTCAGTATGATATGAACCTAAGCGCTTACGAATTGTTTCTTCTAAATCATCAGGACGTTGAACTAAATCTTCGCCTGTCTCATCGTCTTTACCTTCCACTTTCGGTGGATTGTAAATTGTATGATAAATACGACCCGATGCAGCATGCTGACGACGACCCGATAAACGTTTTACAATTTCTTCATCAGGTACATCAATTTCAATCACGTGGTCAATGCTAATGCCTTCTTTTTCAAGTGCTTCAGCTTGCGGAATCGTACGTGGGAAACCATCGAAAATACAACCGTTTACGCAATCAGGCTGCGCAATACGCTCTTTCACTAAACCAATGATCAACTCATCAGACACTAAACCGCCAGACTCCATGACACTTTTAGCTTTAAGACCGAGTTCAGTACCTTCACGAATTGCAGCACGGAGCATATCACCGGTTGAAATTTGTGGGACATTGTAGCGCTTACAGATCAACTGAGCCTGAGTGCCTTTGCCAGCTCCAGGTGGTCCGAGTAAAATAATGCGCATAAAAAAACATCCTCATGTAAAACAAAGTGTATGACACTTTCAACCTACCAATAAGTTATCGGTAACATTCAAGCATCTAATTATATGAAAACCAAAAATAAATGTATTAATCCAGCAATAAATCCAGTGACACCACCTAGTACAATCAAAATCCATTCGTCTTCCTGAAATGCAGGACGTAATAAATTTTGAAACTCTTTCGGGGTTAACTCACTAATTCGATCTCGAAACATTTTAAAGATTTTCTGTGCACGGCTCGCATTAAAAGCTGGGTCGCTTACAGGTACCATGGTAATTTCTATAGAACGATCAATCAAGTCCGTCTTGAGTTTAGCATACTCACTTGGTCCTATTGACAACTGTAATGCAGTACGAATCAGCGGTGTTTCCATAATTACATTAACATGTCGTTTAATGATTCGACGGGTCTTATCTTTACGTGTTCCATACATCATTTCAGTCATGATTGATTTTAACGTAATTAAATCTTCCGTCACAACACTCGCAAAAACGTCGGAAACTTCTTCCTGACGCTTCATAAACGCGCCTTGAATATTATACGTACCAATACGAGGAATAACAGGTTTAATCCAAGGGAATTTACGATCTTTTTTAAGTTCAAAGAACTGTGGATAGCGTATGTAGTGTGGTTCTACAGGATTAAAGACCATCCAAATTGCAATCCAGTTCGTCAAGAAACCCCAAATTGCGGCAAAAAATGGTACTGTCCAATGCTGTGGTACAAATACATAAACAAACATTTGAATAATACCGAAGAAAATACCAATCAAGGCACTAATATGCCAAATAAAGTTAATTTCCTTTTGCCCGACTTTCAGAAACATACGTACCATGAGTTTGCGATCGCCTTCCATCTGGCGGACAATCATTTCTTTCATGTCAACAAGTGACTCGACGTTCATGGTCAGTTCAGTCACTAATCCTTTCAGAATTTCAGGCATCTGATTCTGTGCTTGTGCGTAAATTCTACGTTTCAGTGAATACGGTAAGTTTTCCCACAATACTGCATTACGATCAATCATTACCTCATCAATCAAATGCTCTAAATCACGTCCCACTTGCTCGCCAATGATCCGCGCCATGTCATCGGGTTCCATGGCATTTAGAAACTCATTGAGCGAACCAAGTTTGGACAGTGTGTTATCGGTGATGATGCCCGAAATTCGTCCTGCTTTTCGGGGGACAATTCCCTGCCACCCCACAGGCAATGGCCCAAGATGAAAACCCCAAAATTTAATCGGATAGAACACCATTTTCAGTGCCATCCACACGTGTGCCCAAGTCACAAATGCTGTCACAGGAACAATACTCAGTATTGCTAAATGATCAGGTCGATTAAAAAAGCCTTGCCACAAATCAATGACATATTCAAACATTCAAGCATCTCGTATTTATTTCTATGTGTGGTCGAATAATTTTAAAAACATTGAACTGATTTAAAAACCAACACTTAAAGTATAAGCAAACTGAATCTGTGGCTTAGTTTCAAAAACAATATCATCACCATTTTTCGACTCATCTCCCACACCAATACCTACACTAAATGTACTGATTCGTTCTTTACTCAATAATACATAGGAAAGATCAACGCCACCACCAACCTGTGTATCATCACGGTTTGCATTGACTTTCTTACTCTTCAAATGCCCAGCATAAACACCAAGATAATAGCCGTTTAAATCTGTACCTGTCAGTACTACAGGCATGCGAAAACCAAATTGTGTACCCACTTCATGGTCACCATTGATAAACGCACCCACTTTGGCATACCCAATACCATACGGGTTGACCCATTCGCCATTCAAATGGGCAAGTTTCATGGTCATGCCTGCACCCGCATTCCAAGTAGAATACCCTTCAGACTTTAATTTAGGTTCAGGTAAGTAATCCTTAAACTCCGCATGTGTCAAACTTCCTACTGTCATTAACATGAGTAAGGGAACGATTTTTTTCATTATTTTCTCCATAGTCCCTATTTTTCCGGGCAAATCTAATCTAATTATCCTTAATTTTTTGACTTTAACAGAATTATTGCTTTGCTCATATACTGATGAGGGGAAAATTACTGTCTACAAGGTCAAATTAAGCTATAGTCAGCCAAGTCATCAATTGTATTTTTTTCAATTTTTAACGTTTAATCTATACATTCTAGGGTAAAATATTGCGCCTTGCCTATCCCCCATCAATCCGTTTTAAATAAGCCGACCACGTATGAAGCAGCAGTTTCCACTTAAAAATGTTCAGCAAGAAAAGCGTATTTTCCGCAGTCGAGTTTTTGTCTCTATTGGAATTGTGAGTTTTTTCTTGTTGCTGCTTGTGGCACGTTATGCATATCTTCAGGTTTTCCATCATCAAGAATTTACTGAAGCCTCAGATAAAAATCGAATTCGTTTGCAACCGACTGCCCCTGCGCGAGGTTATATTTATGACCGTAATGGGATTTTACTTGCAGACAATTATCCTGTATTTACCGCAACACTCAGTAAAGCAGATATTGAGGACATGGATGATACCGTAAAGCGTTTAACGCCTATTATCAATTTGACCGAAGATGATATCGATGGTTTTAATAGCCGTGTAAAAGCATCACGTAAAACTGAACGTGTCACGCTAAAACTCAATTTGACTGAACAAGATATTGCTCGTTTTAGTGAGGTAAAGTTTCAATTTCCAGGGGTAGAAATTGAAACTCAAATGACACGTTATTATCCACATGGTGAATTATTTGCCCATGTCATTGGATATGTCGGTCGTATCAACGATAAAGAATTAAAAAGTATTGATAAAGACAGTTACGCAGGTACAAATCTGATTGGTAAAATTGGCGTAGAAAAATCTTATGAAGATCTACTACATGGTTTTCCAGGGTATGAATCCATTGAAGCCGATGCACACGGTAATATCTTACGTCATCTCGGACGTAAAGAATCTACTCGTGGCAATGACTTATATCTTTCCCTTGATTACGGTCTACAGTCGATTGCGTCAGAACAACTCGCAGGACGTCGTGGTGCAATTGTTGCAATTGACCCACGTACAGGTGAAATTTTAGCCTTAGTTTCAAGTCCAAGTTTTAACCCAAATCTTTTTGTGACGGGTATTGGGCATGCAGACTATAGCGCTTTACGTGACAATCTAGATCAGCCTTTATATAACCGTGCTGTTCAAGGCTCTTACCCACCGGGTTCAACCATTAAACCAATGGAAGCCTTGGGCGGTATTCATTATAAAACTGTAGATTGGAATACCGCAATTTCAGATCCAGGTTATTTCCATTTACCAGGTGATTCACACAAGTTCCGTGACTGGAAAAAAACTGGGCATGGTAGTGTCAACATGCACAAATCTATTGTGATCTCCTGTGATACTTACTTCTATATTCTTGCTTATCAGCTTGGTATCGATCGTATGAATGATTGGATGCGTCAGTTTGGCTTTGGTGCTAAAACAGGCGTAGATTTACCGAGTGAAAGTGAAGGCTTATATCCGAGCCAAGAATGGAAAATGCGTACTCGTAAAACCAAGTGGCTCAAAGGTGAAACGATTTCAGTCAGTATTGGTCAAGGTGCATTTACTGCAACACCACTTCAGCTGGCAATGGCAACAGCTATTACAGCCAATCATGGTGCACATGTTACACCACATGTATTACGTGCAACCAAAGGCGCAAAAGAACACAAAATTATTAATGCGCCTACAGGGAAAATTAACTTTAGTGGCACAGATGCTGACTGGGTAAAAATGCGTGATGCAATGGTCGATGTGATTCAATCTGGTACTGGACGTGGTATTCGTACACCTATGTACCAAATTGCAGGAAAGACAGGAACAGCACAGGTTAAAAGTATTGCGCAAGGTAAACGCTATAATGAATCATTACTGACTGAACGTCAGCTCGATCACGGTCTTTTTGTTGGTTTTGCACCTGCGGAGAACCCTGAAATCGCAATTTCTGTCATTTGGGAAAATGGTAAACATGGTGGCTCAGCCGCACAACTTGCCCGCCCTATCTTTGATTATTGGTTATTAACTCGTAAGAAAAATCCACTCTTACCACAGAATCATCAAATCAGTGGCGGTCTAATGACTGCGGGAATTAAACCCGGTGAATTAGCAAGTGATGAAACAAATACATCAACCAATCCAAATACAGTAAATAGGTCTAAACCGGCTCAAAGTACAACACAAAATACTGTACAACAGCCCTCTCAAAATACAAACCATACAGCAAATCAAGCGGATATAACTGAATAGTGAAAAATCAATTACGCATTATTGGTGGTGAATGGAAGCGTCGTATGCTTCCTTTTGCGAGTGTTGACGGATTACGTCCTACCCCTGACAGAGTTCGTGAAACACTGTTCAATTGGTTAATGTGGGATATTCAAAATGCACAAGTACTCGACTTATGTACCGGTTCAGGTGCTTTAAGTTTTGAAGCTTTATCGCGTGGTGCAGCGCACGTCACAATGATTGAACCCAATTCAAATCAAGCCCAATTTTTAAAAGACAATATTCGTCTACTCAAAGCAGAAAACTGCCAACTCAAAGTGATGACTGCACAACAAGCATTAGTTGGGTTAAATACTCAGTTTGATGTAGTCTTTCTTGACCCGCCCTATGGTTTAAATTTATGGCAAGAGCTTGCTGAAAAGGCTGATCCTCTCATTAAAAATGAGGCTTATATTTATGTTGAAGCAGATTGTTATTTATCAAAATTAGTTTTACCGAGCAATTGGGTTCTTATGAAAGAAACCAAAGCAGGTGCAGTCCGTGCAGGGCTTTATCAAAAACAAGCTTAAAATAAGCGTATATTTACCCAATAAAATACACATCTTAAATGAGCATAAAAAAAGGAGTCCAATAAGGTCTCCTTTTTTTAATCTTGGCTTAGCTTAAGCAAGACCTTTCTCTTTTAACACTTGAAGCATCGTTGAGCCCAATTCTGCAGGACTACGTGTATATGCCATACCTGCTTTTTCAAATGCAGCAAATTTTTCGTCGGCAGTACCTTTACCACCTGAGATAATTGCACCCGCATGTCCCATACGCTTACCTTTCGGCGCAGTCACACCTGCAATATAACCAATCACAGGCTTCGTCACATCTGATTGAATATACTCTGCCGCTTCTTCTTCTGCAGTACCACCAATTTCACCAATCATAATGATTGCTTCTGTTTGTGGGTCTTCTTGGAACAATTTCAAACAATCAATTTGATTCATACCTGGAATTGGATCACCACCAATACCAATACACGTTGACTGACCTAAACCCAGTTTTGTTGTTTGTGCAACAGCTTCATAAGTTAATGTACCAGAACGTGAAATAATCCCAATTTTACCAGGTTGATGAATATGACCTGGCATAATACCAATTTTACATTCACCTGGTGTAATCACACCTGGACAATTTGGTCCCACTAGACGCACACCGTTACCGTAAGTTTCAAGGTAACGTTTTGCTTTTAGCATATCAATTGTGGGTACACCTTCAGTAATCACAACAATTAAACCCACACCAGAATCTACAGCTTCCACAATTGAATCCAATACAAATGGTGCTGGTACATAGATCACCGAAGCTTCTGCTTGTGTCTCACGTACAGCTTCTTTCATGGTATTAAATACAGGTAAACCAATATGATTTTGACCACCTTTACCTGGTGTTACTCCTCCCACAACCTTTGTACCATAAGCTAAAGCTTGTTCAGAATGAAAAGTACCATTTTTACCTGTAAAGCCTTGTACCAATACTTTTGTGTTTTTATTAATTAATACGCTCATGATTGATACCCCTTAAGCTTTTACCGCAGCAACGATTTTTTCTGCAGCATCCGATAGACCACTCGCAGAAGTTAATTTCAAACCTGATTCATCAAGGATTTTTGCACCTAGCTCAGCATTATTCCCTTCCAAGCGAACAACAACAGGTACAGTTACATTGACTTCCTGAATCGCTGCAATAATTGCCTCAGCAATCATGTCACAACGTACAATTCCACCAAAAATATTAATCAATACACCTTTTACAGACGTATCAGACAAAATAATTTTAAATGCTTCAATCACACGCTCTTTGGTTGCACCACCACCGACATCAAGAAAGTTTGCAGGCTGACCACCGTACAATTTAATAATATCCATGGTTGCCATTGCAAGACCAGCACCATTAACCATACAACCAATATTACCTTCTAGTGCAACATAGTTCAGATCAAATTCAGAGGCTTTCAATTCACGCTCATTTTCCTGTGACTTATCACGCATTGCTGCGATTTCAGGTAAACGATACAGAGCATTAGAATCAATACCAACTTTTGCATCGACACAAAGAATGTCGCCATTTTCACGTACAGACAATGGATTAATTTCAAATAATGCAAAATCATTTTCAATAAATGCTTTATATGCACCTGACATGATTGTCACAAATTGAGCAATTTGTTTGTCTTTTAAGCCCAATTGGAATGCTACATCACGTGCTTGAAAAGGAAGTAAACCAACTAATGGATCAACTTCAACTTTAATAATTTTTTCAGGAGTTTCTTCGGCAACTTTTTCGATTTCCACGCCACCTTCAGTTGATGCCATAAAGGTCACACGACGGCTAGAACGATCTACCACAGCCCCTAAATACAACTCACGTTCTACGGGATAAACATCTTCACAGACCAAAATACTATTTACAGGCTGCCCATTAACATCTGTTTGATACGTCACTAAACGCGTACCCAATAGATTTTTTGCATATTCAGCGGCTTCATCGGCAGATTTTACAACTTTTACACCACCAGCCTTACCACGACCACCCGCATGTACTTGCGCTTTCATCACCGCAAATTTGCCACCAATTTGGTTGAATGCAGAAGCAGCTTCTTCAGGTGTTTTAATCAAAATACCTTCTTGAACAGGCATACCATATTTTTTTAACAGCGCTTTGGCTTGATACTCATGTAAATTCATTTTTTACCTTTTACTACTTTTCACGTTGTTATTACTCATCACTCATTGGTCTTCCATCACACCAAATCACGACAATTATTAAAATTAGTTCTTATACTTTTAGATGATTGTTCAAATAATTACAACCATCATTATAAAAAAGAGCGGCCTAAACCGCTCTCTTTTTATCTTATTTACGCTTACGCTGAATAGCGTGAATTGCACGACCATCAACAGCTAGAGCCGCTTCGTGAACCACTTCAGAATACGTCGGATGACCAAATGTCATTAATTGTAAGTCTTCTACAGAAGATACAAACTCAAGTGCGATCATTCCTTGGTGAACGATATCAGAAGCACCAGGACCAATCACATGCATACCTAAAAGACGGTCAGTCTGTTCATCTGCAACGAATTTTACAAAACCTGCAGATTCACCAGCAGCTAAAGCACGACCATTCACCGCAAATGGGAATTGACCTGTTTTAACAGTATGACCTTTTTCTTTTGCTTGCTCTTCTGTCAAACCAACCCAAGCCGCTTCAGGATGTGTATAGATCACTGAAATGATTGTGTCATAGTTTACTTGCGCAGCATGACCGTGAATACGCTCAACTGCCATTACGCCTTCTTCCATTGCTTTATGCGCAAGCATTGGACCACGTACCAAATCACCAATCGCATAAACACCTTCAACAGATGTTAAGCATTGATCATTCACATCAACTAAGCCACGTTCAGTCAATTTAATGCCAGAATCTGCTGCCAATAAACCTTCTGCATAAGCTTTACGACCTACACAAACAATCAATTTATCGAAAGTTTGAGTTTTGTCTTCGCCTGCATGGTTAAATTGAACAGTCACTTCACGACCGTTAATTTCAGTACCTGCAACTTTTGCATTCAAACGAATATCAAGACCTTGTTTAGTCAAGATTTTTTGATATTCTTTTGCAAGTGCTTTGTCAGCCATTGGTAAGAATGAATCTGTTGCTTCAAATACAACAACTTCAGAACCAAGACGACGCCATACCGAACCAAGTTCAAGACCAATTACACCTGCACCAATCACACCAAGGCGTTTAGGTACTTCAAGGAACTCTAAAGCACCCGTAGAATCAACTATTAAATCTTCATCAACTGAAGCTACAGGAATATTTACAGGAATCGAACCTGATGCAAGAATTACATACTTAGGTTCTAGAACTTGTACAGCACCTTCATCAAGTGGAGTGAATTCTACTTTTTTACCTGCAAGTAATTTACCCGTACCTTGTAGCCACTCAATCCCATTACCTTTAAGTAATTGAGCAACACCACCAGTCAATTGATCTACAACTTTATCTTTACGTGCAATGATTTTTGCAAGATCAAACTTCACTTCACCTGTTGTAATACCATGATCATCAAGGTGATGAACTGTATCTTCATAACGGTGAGAAGAATCAAGCAATGCTTTAGACGGAATACAACCCACGTTTAAGCATGTACCACCTAAAGATGGCTTACCTTTATGTACACGTTTTTCAATACACGCAACTTTAAAACCAAGCTGAGCCGCACGAATGGCTGCTTCATAACCACCTGGTCCACCACCAATTACAACTAAATCAAATTGAGACATTTGTATCTCCAAACAATCCCCCTTAAATCCCCCTTTGATAAAGGGGGCAGATTCCCCTCTTTGATAAAGAGGGGTTAGGGGAGATTTATGCTGAATAAATTAAAGATCAAGGATAAGACGAGCAGGCTCTTCTAACAATTCTTTGATTGCTACAAGGAAACCTACAGCTTCTTTACCATCGATTAAACGGTGATCATAAGACAATGCCAAGTACATCATTGGCAAAATTTCAACTTGACCATTTACAGCCATTGGACGTTCTTGGATTTTATGCATACCCAAAATCGCAGTTTGTGGCGTGTTTAAAATAGGTGTTGAAAGCAATGAACCGAAAGTACCACCATTAGTGATGGTGAATGTACCACCAGTCATATCTTCGATGCCTAACTTACCGTCACGCGCTTTAGCAGCATATGCACGGATACCGTTTTCAACTTCAGCATAGTTCATGCGATCAGTATCACGAAGTACAGGAACAACCAAGCCACGCTCAGAAGAAACAGCCACACCGATGTCATAGAAACCGTGATAAACGATATCTTCACCATCAATTGAAGCGTTTACAGCTGGGTAACGCTTAAGTGCTTCAGTTGCAGCTTTAACGAAGAATGACATGAAGCCAAGACGCGCACCATGACGCTTCTCAAATGCATCTTTAAACTGCGCACGCATGTCCATGATAGGTTTCATGTTCACTTCGTTGAACGTTGTCAACATTGCTGTGTTTTGCGTAGCAGCAAGAAGACGTTCAGCAACACGTTTACGAAGACGAGTCATAGGAACACGTTTTTCGATACGTTCGCCTACAGCAACACTTAATGGTGTTGTAGCAACAGCTGCTGGTTTAGTTTGATGATTTGCAACGTCTTCTTTCGTGATACGACCACCACGACCAGTACCATCAACATCAGATGCAGCAATACCTGTTTCAGACAATGCTTTACGTACAGCAGGTGCTTGATCAGCAACTTGAGTACGCTCAACCACAGGTGCAGCACCCGCCTCTGTTACAGCAGCAGCTTGTTCAACTTGCGCTTCAGATTGAACTGCTTCAGTTGCAGCTGCGCCAGAAACAGCACCTTCTTCAAATTGAGCAATCACTTCGCTTGATAAAACAGTATCGCCTTCATTTTTAATAATGACAGAGATTGTACCGTCAGCAGGAGCAACAACTTCCAAAACAACTTTATCTGTTTCGATATCGCAGATCACTTCGTCACGTGCAACAGCTTCACCCGGTTGTTTGTGCCAAGTTGCAATTGTTCCGTCAGCAACTGATTCTGGAAATACCGGTGCTTTAATTTCGGTTGCCATTATTTAGATTCTCCTGATTGATCAGCTACGATCGCTAATGCGTCTTGTACCAGCTGAGCTTGTTGTTTTGCATGCAAGTAAGGTGAGCCACATGCAGGTGCAGCAGAAGCTTCACGACCTGCATAGCTAATTTTAATATGTTGACCAGAAGCCATTACGCCTTCATATAAACGAGGAGCAATGAATAACCATGCGCCTTGATTCTTCGGCTCTTCTTGACACCATACCAACTCTTTGATGTTTGGATAAGATTCAAGAACTTCCGCAAGACGTTGTTCTGGGTACGGGTACAATTGTTCAACACGTACAATTGCAATGTTAAGATTTTGCTCACGACGTTTTTCAAGTAAATCGTAATAAACCTTACCACCACAAAGTACAAGACGAGTTACGTCTGCTTTATTGATTTGATCCACTTCATCAATCACAGTTTGGAATGTACCATTTGCAAGTTCATCTAAAGTTGATGTCGCAAGCTTGTGACGAAGCAATGACTTCGGTGAAGTCACGATCATTGGTTTACGAATTGGACGAAGTGCTTGACGACGCATTGCATGATAAATCTGTGCAGGTGTAGTCGGCGTGATCACTTGCATGTTTTCTTCAGCACACAACTGAAGGAAACGCTCAAGACGTGCAGATGAATGCTCTGGACCTTGACCTTCAAAACCATGTGGAAGAAGAAGTGTTAAACCACACACACGTTCCCACTTCGTTTCACCTGATGAAATGAACTGATCGATCACAACCTGTGCACAGTTTGCAAAGTCACCGAACTGAGCTTCCCAAATTACCAAGCTTTTTGGCAATGTAGTCGCATAACCATATTCAAATGCCAATACTGCCATTTCTGACAACAAGGAGTCATAAATTGCAGTACGTGGTTGGTTTTCTTTCAAGTTACATAATGGAATATAAACTGAACCATCTGCTTGGTTATGAAGTTTCGCATGACGGTGTGAGAATGTACCACGACCTACGTCTTCACCTGTTAAACGAACCAAGTAACCATCATCAAGAATTGATGCATAAGCTAAAACTTCTGCAGCACCCCAGTTTAATGGCATTTCGCCTGTCTGCATTTTCAGACGGTCATCAATTACTTTAGAAACCTGACGTTGCATCACGAAGCCTTCAGGCAACTCACGCATTTTACGACCAAGTTCTTTTAAGCGTTCGATTGGGAATGTTGTATCCCATTTGTCTGTATATTCATGACCCAAATATGGTGTCCAATCGACAAACATTTTTTCGTTTGGTTCAAGAACAAGTGCATTGGCAACATGACGACCTGCTTCAAGGTCTTCACGGTATTGCTCAACCATTGCATCAGCAGCAGCACGATCAAGTACATTTTGCTGAACCAATTGGTCTGCATATAATGTACGTGTAGTCGCTTTTTTACTGATGACTTGATACATCATTGGCTGTGTTGCAGCAGGTTCATCAGCTTCGTTGTGACCACGACGACGGTAGCAGAACATGTCAATCACAACGTCTTTACGGAATGTATGACGGAAATCATGTGCAAGTTGAGCAACAAACAATACAGATTCAGGATCATCGCCATTCACATGGAAAATTGGCGCCTGAATCATTTTTGCAATGTCAGTACAGTATTCTGTAGAGCGTGCATCACGTGGATCAGATGTTGTAAAACCAACTTGGTTGTTCACAACAATATGAACTGTACCACCGACTGTGTAACCACGAGTCTGTGACATCTGGAATGTTTCTTGGTTTACGCCTTGACCTGCAAATGCTGCATCACCATGAACGATGACTGGCAATACGTCATCACCACCAATATCTTTACGACGTACTTGACGTGCGCGTACCGAACCTTCTACAACAGGTCCAACGATTTCAAGATGCGATGGATTAAATGCCAATGCCAAGTGAACTTCGCCACCTGGAGTCATCACGTTAGATGAGAAACCTTGATGGTACTTAACGTCACCAGAACCTTTTTTATGAATTGATTTACCTTCAAATTCACCAAAAAGATCTGCTGGGTTTTTACCCATAATATTAACAAGAAGGTTTAGACGACCACGGTGTGGCATCCCAATCACAACTTCTTTACAACCTACAGAACCTGCACGTTGAATTAGTTCATTCACCATAGGAATGAAAGATTCACCACCTTCCACACCAAAGCGTTTTGCACCAACGTATTTATTACCAAGGAATTTTTCAAGACCTTCAGCAGCAGTCAAACGTTCAAGTACATGCTTTTTCTGATCTGCTGAAAAACCAAATTGACCACGTGCACTTTCTAAGCGCTGCTGAATCCAACGTTTTTCTTTAGTATCAACAATATGCATATACTCAACACCAACAGAAGCACAATATGTTGCCTCCATTGCGTTAACCATTTCACCTAAAGTTGCTTCAGCTTTACCAATCGCAAGATTACCTGCATTAAATACAGTATCAAGATCAGATTTAGTTAAACCGTGTGTTGCAAGATCAAGATCAGGTACATCTTCACGTTTCGCAAGACCTAATGGATCAAGTTTTGCTTTTTGATGCCCACGGTTACGATAAGCCGCAATAAGTTGCAAAACACCAATCTGACGACGTTCATGTTCAGTACTGACTTCGCTCTGAACAACAGGTTGAACACGATTTGAATTTCGACCTAATAATAAGAACTGTTCACGGATATTTCCGTGAGGCTGATCACCTTTTGGAAATTTATCAAAGTATTCTCTCCAGTCATCACCAACAGATGTTGGAGAAGCTAGATATTGTTCGTAAAGCTCTTCAATATACGCTGCACTATCAGCTGAAAGTTCAGTGTCAAGACGCAATGCGTCAGCAACTTCTTGCATTTGTGGACCCATTTTCCTATTGCAAAAACATTACAGGATGCTCTTTTTAAGCACACCCATGATTGATCATGCCAAATTGGTAAATTGACATTCACCCTTTTTGATTTCAATCATCAAAAAGAATTTTATGCATTGAAACTTTTCAATGCATTCAATGAATCATAACGCCTTCATTGGCATCATCACTCATTTTCCATACTCGATTAAATCGAGCAATTTTTTTTGCAAATCGGCTTAGAAAAATAAAATCGTCGATTTAACTTTTCTAAAACAACTATAAAACTATTTATAAACGCTTCAAATGACTTTATGTGTTGATAAAATGTACATTTTTCCCGTTCGATTTTGATAAATAGAGCAATTTGTTAAATGCTAACATGAACTCCATGTTGAATTGATTTTTTTGACACATACCACCTATAACACAGCGAAATACATGTACCAAAATATAGTTTAGCATATGACGTCATTTCTTCAACTTTCAAGTCTGATCTTGAAAAAACCAATAAAATTACATATAAAAAAAGGGCGCACACCTTTTCGGCGTGCGCCCCTTCTCAGATATTAACCTGCTTGATCAAGCAACATGCTACGGATGTGACCGATCGCTTTTGTTGGGTTTAGACCTTTAGGGCAAACTGATACACAGTTCATAATACCTTTACAACGGAACAACGAGAACGGGTCGTCAAGACGAGATAAACGATCTTGAGTTGCTGTATCACGTGAATCGATAATAAAACGGTATGCATTTAACAATGCAGATGGACCTAAGAATTTATCAGGATTCCACCAGAATGATGGACATGATGTTGAACAACATGCACAAAGAATACACTCATACAAACCATCTAAATGCTCACGATCTTCTGGAGACTGTAAACGCTCTTTAGGTGGCGCAGGTTGATTATTGATTAGGAATGGTTGAATTTTGTCATACTGATCGTAGAACTGATTCATATCCACAACTAAATCCTTAACCACTGGCAAACCTGGAAGTGGACGAATCACGATTTTTTCTGGTAAATCGTTTAAGTTCACTAAACAAGCAAGACCATTTTTACCGTTAATATTTACACCATCAGAACCACAGATTCCTTCACGGCATGAACGACGGAAAGTCAAAGATTCGTCTTCCACTTTTAAAGCAAGAAGTGCATCAAGCAACATACGGTGCTTATCAGTCAATTCAAGTTTAAAAGTTTGCATGTACGGTGCTTTATCCTTATCAGGATCATAGCGGTAGATTTCGAATGTACGTGTACCTCTACTCATCTTATTTCTCCCAATTAGAATGTACGTGGTTTAGGTGGAATTGGATCAACTTTTAATGGCTTATAGCGTACAGGCTTGTACTCTAAATGATTATCAGAAGAGAACCACAATGTATGCTTCATCCACTCATCATCACGGCGACCATATGGATAATCTGCATGATCTGGAGACAATTCGTAATCTACAACCGTATGTGCACCACGACATTCTTTACGAGCAGCAGCTGAAATCAACGTTGCTTTCGCCACTTCGTAAATATTTTCAACTTCTAATGCTTCAATACGTGCAGTATTGAATACTTTAGATTTGTCTTTTAAGTGAATGTTACGTACACGCGGTTCGATCGCAAGAATTTGCTTCACACCCTCGTCAAGTAATGCTTGAGTACGGAATACACCTGCATGATCTTGAACGATATCACGAATTGCATCAGCAACTTCTTGTGCATTTTCACCTGAAGTAGAGTCATCAAGATGAGCAATACGTTTCATAGTGTTCTCAAGAACAGTTGTTGGCAGTGGTGTGTATTCATCACCGTGGTGTTTAGTCACGTAATCGATGATGTGTTCACCAGCAGCTTTACCAAATACAACCAAATCAAGGAGTGAGTTTGTACCTAAACGGTTTGCACCATGTACAGATACACAAGAACATTCACCAATTGCATAGAAACCTTTTACAGGTTTAACGAAGTTACGTTCGCCACCATTGTGTGAATACACGCCTGTTTCTTTATTGTAATTTGCATCAAATGCTTGAGTTTCAGCACCTTCAGGAAGCACAACCTGACCATGAATATTCGTTGGAATACCACCCATTTGATAATGGATTGTTGGTACCACAGGAATAGCCACTTTCGTAATATCTACGTTTGCGAATTTCTTACCAATCTCAAATACAGATGGAAGACGTTTCATAATCGTATCAGCACCCAAGTGAGTCATATCAAGTAAGATATAATCACCTTTAGGACCACAACCACGACCTTCTTTGATTTCTTGGTCCATTGAACGAGATACGAAGTCACGTGGTGCCAAATCTTTTAACGTAGGTGCATAGCGTTCCATAAACGGTTCGCCATCTTTGTTACGAAGGATTGCGCCTTCGCCACGACAGCCTTCTGTCAACAATACGCCTGAACCTGCCACACCTGTTGGGTGGAACTGCCAGAATTCCATATCTTGTAATGGAATACCTGCACGAGCGGCCATACCAAGACCATCACCCGTATTGATATACGCATTGGTTGATGCACGGTAAACACGACCCGCGCCACCAGTTGCAAACAATGTTGCTTTACCTTGGAATACTGCAATTTTACCCGTTTCTTGGTCGATTGCCGTTACGCCAAGCACATCGCCTGCCTCGTTACGAATAAGATCAAGAGCGATCCATTCTACGAAGAATTGTGTACCCATTTTCACGTTGCTTTGATAAAGCGTATGAAGAAGTGCGTGACCTGTACGGTCAGCAGCAGCACATGCACGCGGAACTGGCTTTTCACCATAGTTAGCAGCATGACCACCGAAAGGACGCTGATAAATTGTACCATCAGCATTACGGTCAAATGGCATACCCATGTGTTCAAGTTCATAAACAACTTGAGGTGCTTCACGCGTCATGAACTCGATCGCGTCTTGGTCGCCTAACCAATCTGAACCTTTAACCGTGTCATAGAAATGGTAGTGCCAATTATCTTCTTGCATATTACCAAGAGATGCACCAATACCACCCTGTGCTGCCACAGTATGAGAACGTGTTGGGAATACTTTAGTCAGTACAGCAACTTTCAAACCAGCTTGAGCAAGTTGGTAAGAAGCACGCATACCCGAACCACCACCACCTACGATGACTGCATCGAAAGTTTCATGTGGAATATTTGTGTAATCTTCTTTAGGGGTTATAGCGCCCATGATTATTTCCTATCAATTCGCCCAAAAAATCTGGATCGCCCAAATTGCATATGCAAATACAGCAAGAATCACTGCTGTAGTAAGTACAAGGCGTAAGCCTGATGCTGAAGGACCCATTGAACGAGTCGTTACATAATCAGTGAATACTTGCCACATACCAATCCAAGCATGCGCAACAAGAGATAAGACTGACAATAAAGATAAAATCTTCATTGGCGTCGTCATCATAAAGCCATGCCACTGTTCATAGCCGAAACCACTATTGCATAGGACCCAACCTAAAATCACAACAGTATAAACAGCAAGTACAACAGCACTTACGCGCTGGATATACCAGTCACGAGAGCCTGAACCCGTTAAACCTGTAGCACTTTTCATTAGAGAACAATCCATACAAATGATGCGATAACAGCGATCACAGCCAAGATTAATGCGATAGTAGCTGCCAAGCGACCGCTCTCTAGTTCTTCTGCAAAACCAAGATCAGCAAACAAGTGTTTAATACCCATAATGAAATGGAATAGTAAACCGGCTACAAACACCCATACGATGAAACGCACAATGAAGCCACCAAAGATTGCCTGAACTTGCGCAAAACCTTCTGGAGAAGACAAAGACTTGTCTAATAGCCACAAAAGTACCGGTACGAGTAAAAATACGATAACACCTGAAAGACGGTGTAGAATTGATGCAATAGCCACAGGGGATTTTAAGTTTACGTCTAAAACTTGACCCATGGACAAATTGACAGGTCTGTTGCTTTTCACAGCGGGCATCCTGTAAGTAAAAACTCCATCCGGAGTTTGTTGGAATTAATTCGAAGGAAAGCTAGCATATTGTCAGACAAATGATCTTGCCTGAACTTTTAAACGACACTGAATTATAAGACTTGAATTATCAAAATACAAACAATGCTCTTTAGCATTTCAGTGAAAAAATCATCAAATAAGAATCATTTACAAAATTCGACTCTTTCAAACATTATAATCATATTCTTAACACAACTCTATTTATTTGTTTTTTATTAATTTATATCAAATTACACGAAATAAAATAATCAATTTAATATTTGAAATAATATGCATTAAATTTAGACTAAAGCACAACATAACGGACATCATTGTCCATCAATATTTTAAATATTAATATTGCTTATCAATATAGCTTCTACTGCTTAAAACAAATGCAACTATTTTCTTTAACTATATAGCACCATTATTTTATTTTAAAATAACGAATATCAATTTTACATTATTTAACTTTAGTCTTTATTTTAGAATGAAACACTTAGCAAAAATTATTGATCTAATTCACAACTAAATTTGTAATATCAAGTACTTTATTTATACTAAGGACTCTCTTTCTTGCGCACCTATTGTTTTATTTTTAATCAATATTCTAATTATTATTGCTATTTTTTAATCAAATAGGCATTAAAATGAAAACAAATATTTCAATATCTTGGATGATTATTTTTCATTCTGTTGTCATTACATAATATTGGTAAGCAATGAAATATATATAGTTTTAGCTGTTTTTATTTTCGAATAAAATTTTACAATTAAGCTGTAGTATTGGTAAAAACTGTCATTTAGCTATGCGCTATTGTAATTATTTTTCTGCACCTCTTGTTCAATTTACCTTATTATACTGACCGAAGCGAAAATGCTGAATCCAATTTACTTCGATTTTTTTAACTAAGCCTCTGTGCGATCGTTACTTTTCATCCATAAGTATAATTGACAAAATTTCAGTACTCACTAAGCTTATAGCAATTTTTGATCCATTCAGTCTGTGCATTAGAAAATGATAAACAGATTGGATAAAACATTCACCAGGACAGGAGATCTATTGAATGTCTGAAGCAACTGGCAAAAAAGCCGTATTACAACTTGATGGCAAAGCAATTGAATTACCAATTTACAGTGGTACATTGGGCCCAGATGTAATCGACGTTAAAGATGTGTTGGCCGCAGGTCACTTTACTTTTGATCCTGGTTTTATGGCGACAGCTGCATGTGAATCTAAAATCACATTCATCGATGGCAACGCAGGTGTTCTTTTACACCGTGGCTACCCGATTGCTCAGTTGGCGACTCAAGCAGACTATTTAGAAACTTGCTATTTACTTTTAAATGGCGAACTTCCTACTGCTGAACAAAAAGTTGAATTTGACGCTAAAGTACGTAACCACACTATGGTTCACGACCAAGTTAGCCGTTTCTTCAATGGTTTCCGTCGTGATGCTCACCCAATGGCGGTGATGTGTGGTGTTGTTGGTGCATTATCTGCGTTCTATCACAACGGTTTTGACGTTGAAAATGTTGATCACCGTGAAATCACTGCAATCCGCTTGGTTGCTAAGATTCCTACGCTAGCTGCTTGGACTTACAAATATACAATCGGTCAACCGTTTGTTTACCCACGTAACGACTTAAGCTACGCAGAAAACTTCTTGTATATGATGTTTGCTACTCCAGCAGATCGCGATTACAAAGTTGACCCTATTCTTGCTAAAGCAATGGATCGTATCTTTACACTTCATGCTGACCACGAACAAAATGCATCGACGTCTACAGTACGTTTAGCTGGTTCTACTGGCGCTAACCCATATGCATGTATCGCTGCGGGTATTGCTGCACTTTGGGGACCTGCTCATGGTGGCGCGAACGAAGCTGTTCTTAAAATGCTTGATGAAATCGGCACGAAAGAAAACGTTGCTGACTTCATGGAAAAAGTAAAAACTAAAGAAGTTAAACTTATGGGCTTCGGTCACCGAGTTTATAAAAACTTCGATCCACGTGCGAAAGTAATGAAAGAAACTTGTGACGAAGTGCTAACTGCACTTGGTATCAACGATCCACAGCTTGAACTTGCTATGGAACTTGAACGCATTGCACTTTCTGACGAATACTTCATCAAACGTAATTTATACCCTAACGTAGACTTCTACTCAGGTATCATCCTTAAAGCGATTGGTATCCCGACTGCAATGTTTACTGTAATCTTCGCGCTTGCACGTACTGTTGGTTGGATCAGCCATTGGTTAGAAATGCACAGCACAGCTTACAAAATTGGTCGTCCTCGTCAGCTTTATACGGGTGAAACTCAACGCGATATCCAACGTTAATTCGTTACGCGTTTAGACTGAACAAGAAACCACCCTTTTGGGTGGTTTTTTTATGCTAAGTTAAAAATATAATTTAAATACAATTAAGTGTAAAACAATGAATCCGATGATTGCTCAACAACGTTTGAATGATTTAAGAACACAGATGCAACAGCACGATCTTGACGCCTTTATTGCCATGAGTGCAGATCCGCACATGTCCGAGTATTTACCTGAGTATTGGCAAGTTCGACTGTGGCTCACAGGTTTCACTGGCTCGGTAGGCATAGTGGTGGTCACGCAAAATTTTGCAGGGCTTTGGGTCGATGGTCGTTATTGGGTGCAAGCAGAGCAACAACTTGAGAATACAGGCTTTGTTTTACAAAAACAAACCACTGAGCCAGCATCGACACATCTAGCTTGGCTCGCTCAAAACCTGCCTCTACATGCCACGATTTCAGTCAATGGACAAACGCTTTCTGTACAACAATTTGAAGCACTCAATCAAATTGCTCAACAACACCAATTTACAATTCAAACCCCTTTTGACATCATCAATGAAATTTGGACAGACCGACCTGCTTTACCCCAAGAAGTAGTTTGGCAAATGGCGAATGGCTTAAATGCACAAACACGTTTAGAAAAACTATCGCTCATTCGCTCAACATTAAATACAAAAAATGTATCAGCGCACTTCATTTCAGCACTTGATGATATTGCGTGGATTCTCAACTGTCGTGGACAAGATGTAGAATATAATCCTGTTTTTCTTGCACATTTATTTATAGATACATCACGTACGGTTCTTTTTATTGATGATATAAAACTCTCCAAGGAACTACACCAACTTTTAGCACAAGATCAAATTACAGTTTTACCTTATACACAGACCGAATTTTTTTTAAGCCAACTTTCACAACAACATGTCTTAATTGATCCTGCGAAAGTATCTATTTTACATACACAAAGCATTCAAAAAAATAATCAGCTTGTGCAGGATATCAATCCTAGTACTTTATTTAAATCACGCAAACATGCTACTGAAATTACACACATTCGCAATGCTATGACTAAAGATGGCGTTGCGCTGAGTCATTTTTTTTATTGGTTAGAAACCGCTCTCACACAAAATCAACCCATCAATGAACTGACCATTGATGAAAAAATTACTGCCTTTCGTGCAGAACAAGTTGGTTTTATTGGTTTAAGTTTTTCAACCATTGCAGGCTTCAATGCCAATGGTGCTTTGCCACACTACCGTGCGACTAAAGACAGTTATAGTCAAATTCAAGGTGATGGTTTATTACTCATTGATTCAGGTGCGCAATATCATGATGGGACAACAGATATTACCCGAGTTATTCCAATTGGTACGCCAAGCACCGAGCAAAAACGTGATTATACCCTTGTTTTAAAATGCCATATTGCACTTGCACAAACGGTATTCCCTGAAGGTATAGCTTCACCTTTACTTGATGCCATTACACGCCAAACCTTATGGAAATATGGACTTGATTATCGTCATGGAACAGGTCACGGTGTCGGCTTTGCTCTGAATGTACATGAAGGACCACAAGTTATTTCATACTATGCACCCACCCTACCACAAACAAAAATGCGTGAAGGTATGATCACATCCAATGAGCCAGGCTTATATCACGAAGGAAAATATGGTATCCGAATTGAAAACTTAGTGGTCAATCAAACTAAAAAGTTTACAGATTCAACCTATGGAGAATTTTTAGAATTTGAAACTTTGACCCTTTGCCCGATCAATCAAAGCTGTATTGCTTTAGAGTTGATGACTGAAAGCGAGATAACTTGGTTGAATGAATATCATCAAACTGTTCGTGAACGATTAGCTCCTCATCTACAAGGTAAAGTGCTTAATTGGTTAATTGAAAATACTCAAGCGATTTAATCCCGTTCCTATAAAACATAAAAAGCACTTCGCTATAAAATGAAGTGCTTTTTATGGATCAAATATCTATAAAACGATTACATCAAAATTTTAATTTTTTCGATCTTCGTTGTCTTTTTAGCATTTTTACATGCATTGGATGATTGAACAGTCTTAATTACTTCTTTACGCACCAATGAAACATCAATTTTTCCTTCAATAATTTCACCCGTTCGACAATCCTCCTCACCGAGTTGTTCGTTATAACGACCGGGATCATCATTAGAATTTACTGTAGCAATTACTTTTGCATTCCATCCATCAAAATAAACCAAATCCAAAGTACTACTCAATATACCTTGCCCTGAACCTGCCGATTCTATTTCAACCAATTGCACAGGTTGAGTTTGACTCAATGCGGAATAAACTTTAAAGGTATTCGATTGACCACCGAAATCAGCCAAAATTTTTGACTGTTTTAATGTCGGTCTTGTTATAATATAGCCTGCCCAAAAATTACGTCCTGCATTTTCAAAAGAAACACCTGACAAATAAGCATGCTCACCTGAACGTAAAGTTACAGCTTGTGTATGATCAACCAAAATGGCTTTTGAAGGTGTCGCCTGTGAATCATCTAAATTGATCAATTGATCAATAATCTCTTGAACTTTAGGGACAGAAGCAAAACCGCTTGAAATAGGAAATGTGAATAAAACACTTAACATTAATAATTTAGATAAAATTTTCATTCTACATGCTCAATTTTGAGTTAAATCTACGTTAAGTCAATGATAAAAGACTTAACGCCCCCACTCCATTTTTGACATATACGGTTGAATTTTCTTTATACGATCAATATTGGTCTTTTCAATACTCGTCAATTGAGCATCAACATTGGTACTACAGGGCATATACCATTCTAAATGTGCAAAAGACTGCGCCCATTCTTTATTGGTAAAAGAATAACCATGACGGGCATAGATTTCATTTCGCATGTAGTCCAAAGCCTCAGGTGACATCTGTAAATCAGCATCTTTCAATAATCGTTGAGATGCTTCAGGATAATCCCCTTCATTTTTTTGATAACGACATTGTTGTGGCTTTAAATCAAAATATTTTGGCTTCACTTGTCCTGTCGCAGACTCCCAACTGACATCAATCAAATTTGGTTGCTGATTGTTTAATGTAAAAATAAAAGTACCACTACTATTTTTAGCGCCACTTTCAACTGCTGTGACTTTATAACCTTTTGGCGTTGCCTTGACTGCACCACTAAAATTTTGTTTATTTGCACCAAGCAAGCTATAACCTTTCACTTGTTTTTGATCAATAGACTGAATAAAAACAGATATTTTCCGCTCATCGTATAAACCTGTCCAAGAGCGCTGAAACTGCTTAATATCCTCCGCAGTCGCCATACTCGAAAACAACAAGGTCATACAAGATAAAGCATAGATTTGATATTTTTTCTTCATTATAATTTCCTGTAATGATTTCATTAACAAATGATAAAACCTAAAGACTATGTTTAAAATAACAAAAAAAATAGCCAAGTTTTATTTCACAATTGTGATTTTATTGCTCTATATTTATCTGTGTTATCTCATGGCAATGATCTGTCTACAATACTTTCCGTGGCAAGATGATCAAAATTTTCTTTTATTAAAACAGGATGTGGTCAATACTCAACCTTGGCAATTTGCATTTAAAATCCATGTTATTACTAGTAGTTTTATCTTAATTGCAGGATTTACACAATTTTTCCGTATTTTTCGAACTAAATTTCCTAGACTACATCGTAGCAGTGGTTGGCTTTATATCATCACTATTTTAGCTTTTGCCCTACCTAGTGGATTTATCCTTGCTCTTTCAGCAGCAGGCGGTTTAAGCACACAAATTAGTTTTGTTTTACTCAGTGTTTTGTGGGGAATTTCAACCGTATCGGCGCTCTATTTTGCATTGAAAGAAAAATGGATTTTACACCGTGATTGGATGATCCGTAGCTTTGCGTTAAGTCTTTCAGCCTTAAGTTTAAGATCATGGAAAATGCTTCTCTATGAACTGCAACCCTATTTTGAATGGCTAACACCGATTCACATTTACCAGCTTGAATCATGGCTAGGTTGGGTAATTAATTTATGTCTTGCAGAAATTATTATTTGGAAACTGCACCATTCAAAAATGCGCCATTCAACACCAAATATCAGCATATAAAAAACCCAAATAAATTCAGGTTTTTATACATCAATTTAGACTGTTGAGTTATAGCATTCAAATATTAAGACGCAACATTGTATTTATTTAAATCTAGATCTTTCAGTTGATTTTTCAACTCTTGCAAAGACCATGGCCAAGCAGCAAAGTTACGACCATTCTGATCTAAATAATAAGACTTGCAACCACCCGCATTAAATACTGTAGTCTTCAAATGCTTTTGTACTTTGATATTATGCATTGTAATGACATCTTTTTTAATGTCAAAACGTTTGATTTTCTGATCACGCATTTTCAGTAAACCACTGACAATGTAATCAATTTGTGCTTCTGCAATACCAATAAATGAATCATAAACCAAAATATTTGGACCCAATACCAAAAAGGCATTAGGTACATTTTCAAGACTTGCTCCTAAAAATGCCTCAGGTGAAGTATCTTTCCAACGGTCTGCAAGGACTTTGCCATCGGCATCATAAACACGCTTACCAATCGGAGGATGTGACACCTCAAAACCAGTTCCAAGAATAATCACATCGACTTCATGGCGTTCACCATTGGCAGAAATGACGGTATTGCCATCTATTTCAACTAAACCATGTGGCACAAGTTTTACATTGTCTTGTTGCAAAGTTGGGTAATAATTATTTGCGAATAATAGACGCTTACAACCAATATCAAAATTCGGCGTAACGTCTTTACGTAATTTTGCATCTTTAATTTGCAAACGTAACAACTGACGACTCAACACATTAATCGGTTTTAATATTTTCGGATTACGCAAGCCAAAGTTAACACCATTTAAAATTTGGACAATACTTTTACGCCATGTTTCCTGAATAACAGGATATTTTCCAATTAAACCTTTCGCTTTGTGACTCAAGTCCATATCTGCTTTTGGCAACACCCAAGGAGCAGTACGTTGAAATACAATTAATTCTTTTGCCAAAGGCTGAACTTGAGGAATAAACTGAATTGCAGATGCACCCGTACCAATCACAGCAATACGCTTGCCCTTCAGGTCAGCGTCATGATTCCAGCGCGCAGAATGGAACATTTCCCCCTTAAAGGACTCAATACCTTTAATTTTTGGCATCGATGGTTCTGTAATTGGACCTGTCGTAAACACGACAGTTTTTGCTTGATATAGACCTTTTGAGGTTTCTAGATTCCAAATGTGATTGGCTTTATCCCACTTTGCACTTAGCAACTCATTATTAAATTCGATTTTTCCACCCAAATTAAATTTCGCTACAACCTCTTCTAAATAATCTAAAATTTCAGGTTGCTTGGCAAATAAGTGGCTCCACTTGTGGCTTGGTGAAAAAGAAAATGAATAAACCGCAGAAGGAACATCACAGCCACAACCTGGATAATTATTATCACGCCATGTACCACCAACGCGACTTGCTTTTTCCAGCACAATATAATCGTGATACCCTGCCTGATTCATTTTATAGGTAGCAGCAATACCCGAAATCCCCGCACCAATAACAATGGTGTCATACACATGAACAGGTTTTTCAGTTTTAGTCACAGGTACTTTTTCAGTTGTAACTTCAGATTTTTGTGTCGTTTCAGCTTTTTGTACAGTTTTCGCTATCGCTTCTACTGACTTTTCAGCTTTTGGCTCAACTTTTACTTCTGATTTTGCTACGACAGCTTCAGTCGCTTTTTCTATGGTCTTTTTCCGTGTTGGTTTTGGTTTATCTGTCGTGTTCTCTGCCAACAATACATCTTGTGTCGCTTCATTGCTCATGCTTTTTTACTCATATTCTATTCGTACAAAATACTTTTGTGGTTGTTTTAAATAATGACGTTATTTAAATATTCGTGCCATTATTCAATGTCTTATTTAAAATACTTATTAAACACAGGATATCCCACACCCAATGCTTTTGCATACAAACTTGGCGAAGCACGTTTCAACAGCCAGAACAGTTTTGCATCAGGTTGTGGAATGGTGTAAAGCTTGCCTGCATCCAAATTATTCAAAGTTTTAATTACAACTTGATCACTCGTTGTAAAAGCATGATTCATTAGTAAATCATCTGCTAAACCTGCATATTGCTTTGGTAGGCGACCATTTTTCATAATATTGGTTGGTACAAGTGTTGGACAAAGTACATTGACACTAATTTTATCTTTACGCAGTTCCGCAGACAGTGTTTCGGACAGCGCCAATACGCTAGATTTGGTCACATTATAAGCCGTCATTTCAGGCGCAGCGGTATAACCTGCTGCCGAAGCAACGTTAATAATTGCACCATAACCTTGCTTTTTAAACTTTGGTACAAAGTAGTGACAACCATAAATAACACCCCAAAGATTGATGTTTACACACCATTGCCAATCTTCAAGAGAAACTTCATCAAACTTACCACCCAAGCCAACTCCCGCATTGTTAATAATTAAACTAACGGAATGTTTCAATAACTCTTCGGCGTGCTCAGATAAAGCTTGAACTTGAGCTTTATCAGTCACATCACATTGCACAGCAAATGCCTTTCCAGAAGTTTGTGACGTAATCAAACTGACTGTTTCTTTCGCAGCATCCAAGTTAATGTCTGCACAAACAACGCTTCCACCACGTTTTGCAAGTTCTAATGCAAAACTACGACCAATTCCACTACCTGCACCCGTTACAACAGCATACGCATTTTGACTTGGTAAACGCTTTTTTGAAAAAATACCCATATCTTCTAATCATCCATCTTTTTTATTTTAAGAACGTAGTGCAGGATAAAATTCTTTCGTCATATATGGCGTAAGAACACCTGTTTCAGGGTTCAATAATTTCTCTTTGTAATATGCCAAAAATTCACTTGTATCATGATCATTTGGGTGAAAATCAGGACGTAAATAATCAAAAATATGCCCCAATGTACTGCCATATACACCATCTTTTAAACCAAAAATCAGACGGAAGTTATATGGAATTTCTTTCCAATATTTTAGACTGACCAAATTTGATGGTTTACGATAAAACGGCACTAAAATAGATGCGGCAGAAATCAGCATTAAAATTGTAATTAAGGCAGGAAAGAATCCAGCAATACGTAATGCATAGTTATTTGACAAGGTTTGATAAACATCAAAAGCAATATCTTTATGCTCAGATTCTTCTAACATATGCCACATCCAAATCGCACGTTGCTTTTCATCTTGTGAACGAAAGAATATTTCTTCATGATTCATCATGTATTCAGCAAGTACCGCTGTAAAATGCTCAATCGCTGCCATAAGCGATAATTTCATCGGTTGTGGTAAACGCTCAAAGCCATACTCAAACACATAACCTGCTAGAAAACGAAATAATTTCACAGGCAAATCAAGCTCTAAAAAAGCGTCATTTAACTCTTCATGCATTTTGGAATGAATCGCTTCTTGACCAATCAGTGAAGTCACACGTTGTTTTAACAATGGGTCGGTAATGAAGTCACGGTGATAACGTGCTGTATCAATGACCAAGTCCTCGCCACGCGTTAAAAAAATAGACAATGATGCAAAATATGCACTTGCCAACTCAGCATTCATATAAAATTTTGGATCAAGCAATTTTGGATCAAAATCAAACTTCATATGGCGGATTGGAATAATCGGCGATTGTTTGTCCAAACTAAAAGGTGCTGCAGCAAAAGCTTTAGTAACAGCTTTCTTAATAGGCTTAGTAAATAACATGGCAAATACTCTTTATTTGTTGAATTTGGAAATCCATTTCACTATTTTAATGTAGCCAAATAGATCGCCTTTTGAGTAAAAAATCTACTTTGTTATAATAAAAATAAGCTAAGGTTTATGAAATACCATTAGCAATTTAGGTCAATACATTAGCAATTTATGCCTATTCAACCAAACTGTTAGACAATCGTCTTCTTACTTGCTCTTAATAACAATAATTGACCTCATTTGATAAATTTAAATACAGCTAATATTAAAAAGTTAGCTGAATTGACATTCTATGAAATTACCTCAAATGTATTCATCATTTAGCGATCAAGATAATCTAAACGACTTTTTTTGATACAAACATGACTATTATTACAACCTCAGTATTTCGGCAAAATAATCAAATCTACCTAATACAAAAATGCATATAAATGAATTTCAAACTCCCTAAATGATAAAGCCCAAATTTTATATTTGGGCTTTATCATCACTTAAGTCAATTTAGGATAAACGTATTGGTGGAGTAAACTCTTTCACAAAAAAAGGAGTTAAAGTCCCTGTTTCAGGATCTAGCAATTCTTTTTTGTAATGCTCCAATAGTGTAGTTGTATCATGATCGTTAGGATGGAAATCTAGACGTAAATAATCAAATATATGTCCTAAGCTACTTCCAAAAACCCCATTTTTTAAACCGAATAATAAATCCCAACTCCCTTTAGCTTCTTTCCAAAAACTTGGGCTGACAGTATTTAATGGATGGCGTAAAAATGGAAGGAATAATGCACCCACCCCTACACCTACACCCAATACAATTAATGCAATAAAAAAGCCTGCTACACGTAATGGGTAGTTTGCTGAAAGTACTTGATAAGTATCGTATGCGATATCTTTATGTTCAGACTCTTCAAGCATATGCCACATCCATAAACCACGCTGTTTATCATCAAGCGAGCTTGTAAATATTTCTTCGTTATTCATGGCATATTCTGCAAATACAGCAGTGAAATGTTCAATACCTGCCATCATAGACAATTTGAGTGGTTGTGGAAATTTCAGAAGCCCGTAATTAAATACTTGCTCTGCCAAAAATCGATACAATCGCACAGGCATATTGCGTGGAATTAAGGCATCATTAAATTCATCATGAACTTTTGAATGAATCGCTTCTTGACCAATTAAGCTAGTTAGACGTTGTTTAAGCACAGGGTCTTTAATCTGATCACGATGATGACGTGCAGTTTCAATAACCAACTCTTCACCATAGGTCAAAAATATCGACAATGCTGCAAAATACGCTGTCGCCCACTCCTTTTGCATGAAAAATTTAACATCAATTTCTTCGGATTTAAAATTGAAATTAAAATGGCGAATAGGAATATCCGCCATGCGATCTTTTAAATCTGGAATCACTGTTGGAAAAATTTTTGCGAATACTTTTTTGACTGGTTTGACTAACAACATAGGAGATTCTCTTTATTTTTCGATAGGTCATGGATACTTGATTGCGCTAATGCCAAAACTCACACTTTCAGAAAAACCATGTTTCACTCCCCACAAAACTAAAACATCTCGTCTGAAATACCTTTAGCAATTTAGGTCAATTGATTAGCAATAAATGCCTTTTTTAGTTTGTCTAACAAATAAGTCTTTTTAAAATCATATTAAAAAACAATTGTCTTTTGTACGTGACCCATGAGAACAATGATTTTCACGCTACATTACTTGAATAGTACTTTAAATAATCGTTATGGTGATTCAGACGTTTTAAACGATAAAATAGAGATAAAAATGCAAATAAGTGAATCATGGATCGACCTAAATACAATGAATGCAAAACTTTATGTAAAAGTATGGCAACCTGAGCGATTTAAAAGTGATACACCCATTATCCTGCTCCATGATTCACTAGGTTCAGTACAACTTTGGCGAGATTTTCCTGAAGAACTGGCAAAGGTTACTGAACAAAAAGTAATTGCTTATGATCGATTAGGTTTTGGACAGTCTTCAATCCACACCAATACCTTAGCAGTAGACTTTGTTTCTACTGAAGCGACTGAGGCTTTTGCTGAAATTTTACAACAATTAAATATTCAAAATTTTATGATCATGGGGCATAGTGTCGGTGGTGGTATGGCAAGTTGTTGTGCAGCCTATTATCAAGACCGTTGCAAAGCATTAATCACCATGTCTGCACAATCTATGGTCGAAGAGCTCACACTTTCAGGCATTCGTGAAGCTAAGGAAATATTTAAACAATATGGACAATTAGATCGCTTAAAAAAATATCATGGTGAAAAAGCACAATGGGTTTTAGATGCTTGGACTGAAACATGGCTATCTGAAGCATTTAAACATTGGACATTAGATGAATATTTACAAAAAATACAATGTCCTATGCTCGTCATTCACGGTGAACTTGATGAATATGGTTCTCTCAACCAACCACAACAATATATTAAAAATAGTCCCGCTCCCTCACAGTTATATATCATGGAAAATACCCATCACATGCCACATAAAGAAAAACCTGAAGAAGTGTTAGCTATAATTACTCAATTCCTAGAAAAATTGACTGATTTTACGCAACTCAATCACACAGCAAATGAGCAAGTTTAGAAATTGCATTTCAGAGACTGTCTAAAACGGACAGTTTCTCTATAATAAATGAATCTCTTGTACACTTTGACAATAACCATGTTGAACTTTGTTCTTCGTTACATGAAATGGCTTAATTTAGAAAATTTTAAATGGCGTAAACTCACGCTTGGCGAAATTCAAATTTGCCAAAGTGTATTTGCAAATTTAATTGATTACGATCAAGTAATTGTGATGAATCACCCATACCTACCATGGCAACCTGTTGGGATGTGTATGGCACCTGACGGTTGGATTTATCTCAAAGATCCTGACTATTGCGACGATTTTTCAACACAGCCTTTAATTGATCAAGCACTGTTTATCCATGAAATGGCACATATCTACCAACACCAACAAAAAATTAATGTTCTGTTCAAAGGTGCAATACTTCAATCGGCGCTGTATTTAAGCCTTGGGAAATACAATCCATATAAATATCAGTTAAAAACAAATAAACCTTACTCCGCTTATAATATTGAACAACAAGGTGATATTGCTCGAGATATTTTCCTTAAACGTATTGATAACATCATTTTATCAACCAAGACATCAAATTCATCTGTGGTCTAAATGCACAAATATTCATTACCTCAATTCATCTAACAAACTCGCGTAAAAGACCATCAAGCCCGTAAAAAAACTAACACTTACATAAATGTTCTATTTTCAAACATCACTGAATAAAATTTAGCATTTTTCTACAAAAAATCTTTATTTATAAATATAAAAATATTATAAATTCAGTGATATATTGGTTTCTAGCAGATTACTTGCAAGTTACTGATAGCATCTGTTTTTATTTTCGTTAGAATAGTCAAGGTCTGTAATTTTTACCTCGCAAGAAAATAAAGATTTACTGATTATTTTCTTGATTACTTATTGCACATTTTAATATTTTTTTGTATCTAAATACACATTGTTGAAAAAATAATTTCCATAAATATCATCAAATTGTGTATAAACCCTATTGGAATAGGACTAACTGTAAATGAAAAGCTTTAAAGTTGCTCTAGCGCAATTTTCACCGTATATCGGCAATATCGAATCTAATGTTCAACGCATGATTGAACAAGCCAATGCGGCAAAAGCACAAAATGCTGAACTGATTGTTTTTCCTGAATTATCAGTTCTTGGGTACCCCGCAGAGGATCTTCTGCTTCGCCCAAGTTTACACAAACGAACTCAGCAAGCCTTTGAACAACTTGCCACAGTAAAAGATATTGTGATGGTTTTTGGTTTTGTCAATCAAACCGAAGATGGTCAACGCCATAATGCTGCCGCTGTGATGAAAGATGGACAAGTTTTGGGTGTTTATAATAAACAAAACTTACCAAACTATAGCGTTTTTGATGAAAAACGTTATTTCACAGAAGGTCATCAACACCTTGTCTTTGAATACCTTGGGCACAAATTTGGTGTACTGATTTGTGAAGATGTTTGGTCACTACAAACAGCACAACAACTTGCACAACTCAATGTTGAAACAGTATTGGTACTCAACGCTTCTCCTTATGAAGTTGGTAAACCACAACATCGTATTGATACATTACAAGAATTAGCCAAGCAACTTAACTTGCACTTGGTTTATACCAACCAAGTTGGCGGTCAAGATGATCTAATTTTTGACGGCACAAGTTTTGTCATCAACAATTCAGGTGATGTTGCACTACGAGCGCCAAGTTTCCAAGAAAGTTTAAGCATTGCTGAATATCAAATTGAAAACAAAGCCTACAAACTTTCTGAAGCAGTTCCTGTACTTGGTACTATGGCAGAAATCTACCAAAGCCTTGTGATGGCAACACGTGACTATGTTCAACGCTCAGGCTTCCCAGGTGTAATCTTAGGTCTATCAGGGGGTATTGACTCTGCTTTGACCTTAGCCATTGCTGTTGATGCGATTGGTGCAGACAAAGTACAAGCCGTGATGATGCCTTATACCTATACCTCACAAATTAGCGTTGAAGATGCCACTGAGCAAGCAAAACGTATGGGTGTGACATTTGGTATTGCGGAAATTCATCCTATCGTAAATAGCTTTATGCAAACGCTGTTCCCATTCTTTGGTAACTCACCTGCCGATGCAACTGAAGAAAATCTTCAAGCACGTGCTCGCGGTACATTATTGATGGGCTTATCAAATAAATTTGGTAATTTAGTTCTATCTACAGGCAATAAATCCGAATTGGCTGTCGGGTATTGCACACTGTATGGCGATATGGTTGGTGGCTTTGCAGTTCTCAAAGATGTGTATAAAACCATTGTTTTTGAATTGGCAAAATACCGTAATACTGTCGGTGATACTATTGTCATTCCTGAGCGTGTGATTACTCGCCCACCGTCTGCAGAATTACGTCCTGATCAAAAAGATCAAGATTCTCTACCTGCTTACGATGTACTCGATGCAATTTTGTATGCATACATTGAAGAAGATCAAAGCCAAGACGACATCATTGCCAAAGGTTTTGACAAAGATTTAGTTGAGAAAGTCATTCTTCTTGTTGATCGCAACGAACATAAACGTCGCCAAGGTGCAATTGGTCCACGTATTACTTCACGCGCATTTAGCCGTGAACGTCGCTACCCAATCGTCAATGGTTGGAAAGCTGGAGTATAAAGTCTATGGTAATGAGTAATTCCCCTTCTCCTACAGGTTTTACTCAGAACCTAGCACAGAATCTTGCTCAAGCACTTTTGCTTGAGCAAGTTCGTTTCATCAAACAACAACTCTTACAGCCTGAAAATAAAACATATATTCGAAATTTTATTTCTCAATCTTATCGCCATGCAGATCAAATTTTACTTAAAGATATTATTCAGCTTGAACAACTCAATGCTGTAGTTGAAAAGTATGCTTTTAAACTCAATTTAGGTGCTGACATTCTTGAGTTTATTGGTTTTGTCGCTCAAAAGACTCATAAATTTTCAGTCAACAGTCATACTATTTTGCATGACTTATTGTCCGATGAAAGTTTTGAATTATGGTTATTTAAAATTTTAGAATTAGAGCAACTCAAAGATTATATTCAAGACAATTTACAACATAACCCCCAAATTCAACATGTCAGCTTACAGCTTGCCAATCAAATTCTAGAAAGTAATACTCCTTGGCTCAATCAACTGCGCCAATACAATAGCAAACAAAGCAATATTGGAAGTAAAGTACTAAGCTTCATTCAGGATCAACAACAAAATATTGAACTAAAGCTCGAACAACAACTTGCAACTGCTATTCGCAAACAAGTCAGCCAAATCATTTTATTACCATCTGAAGATTTAGCAGATATTGCAACCTATATTTGGGATGAAGTGAAACAACACTCGCTCAAAGAAATGCTTTCTCAAGTTGAGTCTATCGACTTTGAAGAGTTCTTTATTTTAGTTTATGAAACATGGAAAGAGCTACGCCAAACTGATTTCATGCAAGCCCTCATTTTGAATGTTGTTGCAGCATTTTATGAGTATTTTGGCGAATACAGCCTACAAGCATTATTGCATTCTGTTGGGTTAAATGAAAATGACCTTTTTATAGAAGCAGATCGCTTTATACCGTATTGCTTGGGTGCTCTCGATACGCACAACCTTCTCGATGACATTATTCAATCGCTGATTGCACCTTTCTATCACAATCAAGCGACGCAACAATTCATTGAAAACTATTTGGCTTCAAACAAATCTATTGAATAGTATTTAAAGTTTTTATTTTTTTAACAATAACCTATTTTAAAAATTTGAATCATGAATTTAATGATCAATGCCCAATAACATATACAAGATATATAAAAACAGGCAAATTTATTAAGAAAAAACCACCTATATCTTGCAATTATAGACACTTTGGAAGAATACGATGACGAACCGTCATTGATGGTTATTTTTGTTTAAGCACTGAACAATGCGAACGCATTCAATTAAAAATTTTACTCGCTGACAAAACGAACTACTAAGTAAATTGAGTCTATCCGACGAATATTAAACAATATTTTTAATTTTAAAATAATGCAAAAAAAAGACCATGCAGTGAGCATGGTCTATAAAAATGGTGGCTATGACGAGACTTGAACTTGTGACCCCCGCATTATGAGTGCGGTGCTCTAACCAACTGAGCTACATAGCCGTAAACTGTGGGCGCATTATCTAAATTTCTGCTCCATGCGTCAAGTCTTGTTTAAACACAATGATCATAGTTTAAACAACCAACAATCAAATGTTTAAAATTAATACATATTTACTCTAAAGACGATGCACAATAGTAAAATAATCCAACGAGATAATCTTATGCGTATTCAATATTTATTTATTGCCATGTTTATTCCAATGCTTGGTGCTTGTCAGCTCATTAGCCCCATTTTTGTCGATTACAATGGTGTACGTATGGATGTGGCAAAATGGATTAACAATCACCAACTCCTGAGTATGCAGCAAAAACGAAGTATGGCTCAACTCAGTAAAGCTCAGCAAAAATTAGTTCGTATCGACACAATTCCAGATGACCAAAAATTGAGGATTAGTAAAGAAAATTCAATTGCACTACATTGTGCGCATCTACATCTCAGTGCTAAACAAATAGATCAATTACAAAATCAAATTTTTGATGAACAACAAAAAGAAAAAATCTTAAAAAAATATGAGCAAGAATTTCCGAAGATCAAACTTGATAGTTCAATGATTCAATGTGAATAATTTTTTTAAAATATATTTTAAAATGAATCATAATTTGCATTAATAATTTTAAGTAACTCAAATTTCAGACAAAAAGAGACCACGTTATGAAACGTGGTCTATAAAAATGGTGGCTATGACGAGACTTGAACTTGTGACCCCCGCATTATGAGTGCGGTGCTCTAACCAACTGAGCTACATAGCCGTAAACTGTGCGCGCATTATGTATTTTCCTTGCATTAACGTCAAGTACTTCTGCGTCTAATTGATCAAAATTTAACGAAGTGAGCCGATAAGCCGGGTTCTGTCGAGAACGATCATTCCTCTAGGCGTACAATCACTCATACGCTCAAGCGACCTACCCGAATCCAGCACGGGCCGTGCCTCAGGATTCCTATTTGGTCTTGCTTCTGGTGGGGTTTACCTTGCCGTGAACTGTTACCAGACACGCGGTGCGCTCTTACCGCACCCTTTCACCCTTACCTTCCATTTCTCCGAAAAGAAACGATACGAAGGCGGTCTACTCTCTGCTGCACTTGCCGTCGGTTTACACCGCCCAGGCGTTACCTGGCACCCTGCCCTACGAAGCCCGGACTTTCCTCCCCTGTTTCAATCACGGAGATCTACACAGCAGCGATCGTCTGGCTCACTTCGGGGCGTATGCTACCAAATTTTTTACTTAATTGCTTGTGCTTTTTTGAGCAATTAACTTTTTATATTTATCCATTAACTCATCTTGGCTTTCCACATGATCAGGATCGTTCGGAATACAGTCAACAGGACAAAATAATGCACATTGCGGTTGATCAAAATGACCTACACATTCAGTACACAAATTTGGATGAATTTCATAAATCTCTGCGCCCATAAAAATCGCTTCATTTGGGCACACAGGTTCGCAGACATCGCAATTGATACATTCATCGGTAATGATTAAAGACACTTCACCAGCCTTGTTGATGTTTACGTGCAAAAGCTTCTACAACACAGGGTGGTACAAACTTATTAACATCACCCTTTAAACGAGCAATTTCACGTACCATCGTTGAAGAAATAAAAGAAAATTGTTCAGATGGTGTTAAAAACACCGTTTCAAAATGATGGTCTAATTGACGGTTCATATTTGCAAGCTGAAATTCATATTCAAAATCAGAAACCGCTCTCAAACCACGTAACACAGCTGTAGCATTTTGTTCACGAGCAAAATTAACCAACAGACCATCAAAGCCAACAAACTCAACATTAGGCAAATGTTTAAGTGATATTTTTGCCAAATTAACCCGCTCTTCTAAACTGAACACAGGATTTTTATGATGTCCAATGGCAATCGCCACAACAACTTCATCAAACATTCTTGCCGCACGGGCAACTAAATCAACATGACCATTGGTAATTGGATCAAATGTTCCTGGATAGATGACACGAGTTTTAGACATCCATTTGTACTCTGCTTTGTTATGTATACTTATAGTTTATCAAAAACTATGCACTTAGCGAACTATCTACGACAATTGAAATGACTTCACCTCGGAGCAAGTTTGAGGCACAATAAGACATTCCTGGAATTTTTGTATTATGTCGAAAAATATTGTCGTTAAAAAAAATAATGGTGGCACAATTGCACAGAATAAACGTGCACGCCACGATTATTTCGTTGAAGAAAAATTTGAAGCAGGACTTTCACTACAAGGTTGGGAAGTCAAATCGTTACGTGCTGGACGCATGACCATCACTGAAAGTTATATTACTTTTAAAAACAATGAAGCGTATCTTTTTGGTGCTCAAATTCAACCATTGTTAACGGCATCTTCACATGTCGTACCTGAAGCGACACGTACACGTAAACTGCTTCTTTCTCGCCGTGAACTTGAAAAGCTCATGGGCGCAATTAACCAAAAAGGTTATACCTGCGTTCCACTTGCATGTTATTGGAAGGGTCGTTTGGCGAAACTTGAAATTGCTTTGGTAAAAGGTAAGCAATTGCATGATAAACGAGCAACTGAAAAAGACCGTGACTGGCAACGTGATAAAGCCCGTTTATTTCACAAGTAATTTTAAATCACTCTTTCAAACAAAAAACCTCCAAAATTCGGAGTTTTTTTGTTTTTAGATAATCAATTTAGCAAAACTTTAAACCACCATAGCAGTTCGATACTACTTTTTGGTTACCCAATTGTTGATTTTGTAACTTAAAATAGACAGGATTGACTAAAGTAGAGGAATTTAAGTCAGCTTGAATTGTTGATGTTAGTGGGTTATCTGCCAATAAACTTATTACATCAGTTAAATATCTGGCATTGGCTTTAGGCTTATTGACATAATCAGGTGTTAAGGTTTGTGTAACGCGTTGAGCAACCTGAGCTAAAATTGCATCATCAAGAATAATCGGTTGTGTAACATTTAACTTACCAAGTTGTACTGGATCTGCAAAAGACATCCACCACCCTTTTTGTGCCACATCAGTATTACCACTCATTTGACTTAGACTGATCTTACCAGCATCTGCCGTACTCACAGTTGCTCCTGGCCACAATAATGCAATAGATTGTAAAGATAAGTATCCGCCTGTACCTGTTAATGGAATATTGTGAAACATACTTAAAGATTGTTCAAAGTCGATACTTAAATTTAAATTTGTAATCGCTGAATCTTTGCCCATTTTAAATTTGGCTGTATCTTTCAATGCTGTAATAAGACCACAACCTCGACCACTCACGTTATTACAATTCAAATCGACTTCCAAAACATCATTTGTAAATAAGCTCGATGAGTATTGCCCTGCACTATCAGCTGCAATTGGAATTTTACTCAATACTGTTCTAATGTCATTCACCATTGCTTTTGTCTGGCGTGTGCCATTAATCGTGAATGGATTAATCGTGAAATCTGTTGAAACCGAAGGAACTGTAATCCCTGTTGAAGCTGTAGATGTTGGCTTACTGCTAAAATTAATATCGGTATCGGCTAATCCACACCCCCCGATTAACCCTACACATAATCTTGCTACACCACCCAATTGCTGAGTCTGAGTTAGACCAAATGTAGTTTGTTGTGTATAGGCTGTACCCGTCGTCCCCGCAATTTGCATAAATCCACTTAATCGTTGAATCCCGTCTGTTGTAGATGCAACTGAATTATTTTCTAATCCTGCAGAAAGTAAGGCGTTAATTTTTTCTGCACTAAAGCGTAGACCTTTAATTTCGCGAGTTGAAGATGACATCGGGTTGCTAATTGCAAACTCCATAAATGGATTGGTAATTTTCCCACTCGTTGCTGCACGTCCGTTGTCATATACAGGTACGCCATTGCCGTCATAAGAACTAGGCAAACCACTCAAGGCTAGATTTTTAATATCAATATCACAAGCACCTGCACCATTTACACCACCACAACCCAATTGTAGATTTTTAATATTGGCATTAAGCTCAAGTTCAGCCTCCATCCCCAATTTATAAAACCCAATATTATTACCCGTAATATTTTTCATTGGGTTCTTAGCATCAGTCGGTGCAAGATAAGACAGACTCATTAAAGCTTGCCCCTCTACTTGTGACATTTCTTTATCAGATAATTCAGTTAATTGTTTTGCATCAGCGAAAGTATTTTGCATCCCTCCCAATACGAGAAAAGCGCAAAATGAAAGTTTAAATGTTGTATGTCTAACCATTAAAATAACACTCCATTTTATTTTTATAGCTTAATTTTAGTTTTATTGAATAATTATCAAGCAACAATATAACATCAGCATTGGCAAGAAAACACATAATTGATAATCCAATCACGCTTTATTCTTAAACACACATCTTTAAAAATTATTTATTTGATAAAATTTCAATTGAATTAAAGTTTTAACAATCTATTGTTTAATTTTTCTTATTAGCATTTTATGACATACCACTTATCTGACAACCAAATAAGAACAAAAAAACGAGGATAATCCTCGCTTTTCATATATTGATATTTTGAATCATACAATAATGATTAACCACTTATTTCATTGATCTCATGTAAGATTATTCATAATGGGGTTATTCTATTTAAGACTTGAACAATATACTCACCAAAATACCTTGCTGTTTCTAAATCACCCGATGGTGGTGTTACTTCAGCAGATGCATTGTCCGATTGAGTCATCAAGCCTAGAAAACTCGACATACGGTTTAAATCTGTCCCACTACGCCCTGTTGGCATCATGGGTAAGCCTGTCCATAACATACCATGTTGCATGGCAAAAAGATTAATTTGCTGTAAAACTGCTAGTTTATCACCACTTAATCCACCTCCATTGGTAAACGCTGCTCCAAGTTTACCTTGCCATGAGCGTGCCAACCAACGCTTTGAAGACTGCTCCATAAATTGTTTTAAATTTGAGGTCAGACTCCCCATATACGTTGGACAGCCGAGAACAATCGCATCTGATTGATCTAAAGCGCCCCAATCAACCGCATCAATTTGCATTAAATGCACAGTCATTCCTGACTGAGTTACACCTTGTGCAATATATTGTGCAACTTTTTCAGTATGACCATAGGGACTGTGATAAACGATTGCAACTGAACGGGAAGATAAGGACATATCAATAAAAATAAACAAATTTAGTTCAGTTTAACATTAATTATTGCATAAAGACGAATGTTGCCATACGCCCTGTCTTGGCATCACGGCGATATGAATAAAAGTCTTGATCTTGCCCATAAGAGCACTGATCGCCACCCAATACCATTGTAATACCCTGTAAATTTAAAATATAACGAGCAATTGCATAAAGATCTGCATAGAACTTTCCATCCTGTTCACCTGCTTTAAACGCAGTTTCAAGTTCAGGATATTTATGACAAAAAGCCGTTTTTACTTCTGCACCAATTTCAAAACATGGTTGACTAATCGCCGCTCCCATCCATGCCCAAGTCGGCTGGCTCTTCATTTCAGTAATGGTGTTTTCAATAATACCACCTGCTAAACCACGCCAACCTGCATGTAAATTGGCAATTTCTGTACCATCAGCATTGCCTAAAACTATAGGTAAACAATCGGCTGTCATCATCATTAAGGCATGTTGCGCAGACTGTGTCACCAAACCATCGCCAATTAAGGCTTCAAAACATATTTCATTATTAATTGTATGACAAATAGTACTGTGTGTTTGAGTCATCCAAGTGATTTTATTCACACCGTATTCAGCAAAATCATCGAGTAAAATCATCCGATGTTGCTGTACACGTTCAGGCAAGTCATTGACATGCAATGCAAGATTAAATCCTGCGAGTTCAGGCTGTTCTGTTTCTAATGCTTTGGCATGTTGAATCTGTGTTTGCCCTACATAGACCCCTTTCGGCAACCCTTGAACAAATTGCATATCAATCTCCTGATGATGTGATGGATGCATCCCAATTGATGTTATCCATGTCCTTTTCAAAATGCCATTTTCATTGAATGGCATTCCAAACCTACATTCAAACTATGTATCAATAGGCTTTATTTTCAGTACGTAAAATTTCCAAAAATTCAGTGAAGTCTTCAGCCCAAGGCGCTTCAAACATCATTTCCTCTTTAGTTTTAGGATGAACTAAGCCCAGTTTAGTTGCATGTAATGCCTGACGTTTAAAGCCACGCAATGCATCCGTTAAGGTTTCAGATGCGCCTGCGGGCACTTTTACACGGCTCATATACACAGGATCACCCACCAATGGGAAACCTAAATAACTAAAATGCACACGAATTTGATGGGTACGTCCCGTTTCAAGTTGCGCCTGCACACGAGTAAAGTTTTGAAAACGCTCTTTGACATTAAAATGCGTTACCGCATCACGTCCACCCGGTAGAATCGCCATTTTAATGCGGTCTACAGGATGGCGTTTAATCGGCTCATCAATGGTGCCACCCGCAATAATGTTGCCATAGCAAATTAAATCATAAATACGGTAAACCGTTTTTCTAGCCAATTGTTTGCTAAGTGAAAACTGAGATTCGAGATTTTTAGCCACAACCAAAAGACCACTTGTGTCTTTATCGATACGATGTACCAAACCTGCGCGCGTCAATTCGGCAGCTTTTGGGTAGTGATAGAGCAAGGCATTGACAAGTGTACCATTCGGATTACCCGCCCCTGGATGTACAACCATACCAACAGGCTTGTTGATGACCATAATATCGTCATCTTCATAGATAATATTCAATGGAATATTTTCAGGCTGCGCTGCAGTTTGTACCTCAAGTTCAACTTCAAGCGTTAACATTTCAGTGCCTTCGCACTTATATTTTGGCTTAACGATGTTACCATTTACCAACAAATGGCCGTCTTTCATCCATTGCTTGAGTTTTTCACGAGAAAAGTCATTCCAAACTAGTGCTGCCACTTGGTCAATACGTTGCCCTAGATAGCTTTCATCCAGTTGAAATTGCAACGATAAACGTGTTGCAGTTGAAGCGGAATTATGATTATCTGCATCCTCAGAATCTTCGAGTAAGAAGTCATTTTCTGAAAAGTTAGAATTAGAAGATTGTGCTGAAGTCATTTGCTCATTCGGACAAAAGTGGTTTAATAGCGCAATTGTAGCCTATTGCCCGTATAAACAGAGGAATTTTTATGTCGCTACCACGTTATAAAGTTACGATGCTCGCTGTATCTTTGGGTTTAGCAATGGCTTTAGTCGGCTGTAGCAGTAATCCAAAGAAAGAGATCGTTGACACTGGGCCACAATCTAGTGAAAAAATTTATTACGATAGTGCGATGAAATCCCTCAGTAAAGGGCAATATGGCGATGCTGTAAAATCATTAGAAGCCATTGATACATATTACCCAACGGGGAATTATGCACAGCAAGCACAGCTTGAACTTTTATATACAAAATTTAAGCAAAAAGATTATGAAGGCGTAATTGCCCTTGCAGATCGTTTCATTCGTTTAAATCCACAACACCCAAATGCTGACTATGCGTATTACATTCGTGGTGTGGCAAATATGGAAATGAACTACGATAGCTTGTTACGTTATACATCATTGCAACAATCGCACCGTGATGTCAGCTATATGAAAGTCGCTTATCAGAACTTTGTCGATTTTATTCGCCGTTATCCAAGTAGTCAGTATGCTGTAGATGCTGCGCAACGGATGAAATTCATTGGTCAGGAACTTGCTGAAAGTGAAATGAATACCGCACGTTTTAACATAAAACGTAAAGCATATTTGGCTGCAATTGAACGCGCTCAGTGGGTGATTGAACATTATCCACAATCTCCACAAATACCAGAAGCTTTGGCAACAATGGCTTATGGCTATGAAAAATTAGGCGATAAAGCAACAGCTCAACAATATATTGAAACACTCAAACTCAACTATCCTCGCTTGGTTAAATCTAATGGCGAAGTGAATTTACGTGCTGCACGTAATGAAGGTAGTTGGTGGAATAAAGCAACGCTTGGTATTTTGGGTCAAAAAGCTGAAAACGTAAATACAGCAGAAACTGTAGTGAATAGTGGTACAAAAGCACCGAGTACTCAAAGCACAGATCCAAGTTTTTTAAATCGTATGAGTTTTGGTTTACTTGATCGTCCTGATCAAAGTACAGCACCAAGTGATTATGCACCTGCGGGTGAAAGTCTATATGACAAACAACGACCGCAGAATTAAACATTCGATGCATTCAATGGTGATTTAAAACATCGTTGTTCAAAATAAGTACCAAAAAAAGACAGGCAATATACCTGTCTTTTTTGTTTTATGGGCTGAACTCTTTTTCTGTTAAACTGACCATCCCAATTTAACTTTGTTCATTCGGCTTTATATTTATGGCAATTCCTCAGCACACTATTGACCAAATTCTTGATCGTACAGATATTGTCGATCTTATTGGTCAGCGTGTGAAATTGAAAAAAACAGGACGTACCTACTCAGGTTGCTGCCCTTTTCATCAGGAAAAATCGCCATCGTTTCATGTCTATCAAGACAAACAGTATTTCCATTGTTTTGGTTGTCAAGCCAACGGTAATGCCATTCGCTTTTTGATGGATATTGATCATCGCAACTTTATTGATGTGATGAAAGATTTATCGAGCCAAACTGGTATCGAACTGCCAAAAGACAATGTCGATAATAAAAAGCTATCGTATAAACGTGAAGCACCGAAACCAAAGACACAGATTACAGCAAATAACAACACACAAAATAGCAGTGCTCAAAAAACCGTACCGCAAAACCAACCTGTAGATATATCATCAACATCTTTTTTTGAGATCGATCCTTTTGAGGCTTTTCAAAACACGCCTGATTATGATGGCATGTATGAGCATGATTTCAATGCTGAGCTACAAATACAACAGGAAGGAAATCTTTACGATTTACTTGAAAATGTCGCTCAATTTTACGAGAAACAATTACCACAGAGCAAAATTGCACAGCAATATTTTAAAAAGCGTGGGCTCAGTTCTGAAACCATTCAATATTGGCGCTTAGGCTATGCCCCTGAAGATTGGCAACATCTTGAAAAAGCCTTTCCTCAAGATATTGAAGGGCTCAAACTGGTTGGCTTAATTCGTACGAGTGACAATGGTCGAGAGTTTGATTTACTTCGTGCACGGGTCATTTTCCCCATTCGTGATGTCAAAGGTCGTGTCGTTGGCTTTGGTGGTCGTGCGCTGAATGATGAAATAAAACCTAAATATATCAACTCACCTGACTCCGAAGTTTTTCATAAAAATCAGTTGTTATACGGTCTATTTGAAGGTCGTAAGCAAAAAGCCAATCAATGGTTGATGGTTGAAGGCTATATGGATGTTATTGCGCTACAGCAATATGGCATTTATGGTGCAGTGGCAACACTCGGTACAGCAAGTAATGCTGAGCATTTAACCACGTTATTTAAGCAAAATAATCAAATTACAATTGCCTTTGATGGTGATGCTGCAGGACAAAAAGCCGCACGGCGAACACTTGAAATTGCACTGCCATTACTCAATGATGGTCGTGAATTAAAGTTCTTTGTTGTACCTAAAGAGCATGATCCTGACTCTCTAATTCGTAAAGAAGGCATCGAAACCTTTCATAAACTTTGGCAAGGCTCACCACTATTATCAGACTTTATGTTTGCTTTGCTCAGTCAAAATTATGACATCACCACGCCTGAAGGTAAAAGTCAGGTAATGGCTGAGCTCAACCCACTGGTTGAGCTCCTTCCTAAACAGGGTTCATATCTTTATTTATTACGTCAGTTTTTTAGAGAAAAACTTGGTTTTAACAAAAAATGGCAACCACCCGCTAGCGTTGATGCATCGCTGTCATTCAACATCAGTATGCGTGATGAAGACTTTGCAATCGCTACATTGATGCATCATCCATTTTTATACATTCATTTTGAAGTGCTACGTGCATTACTACCAACAGATGAGCTACTGTCGCATATTTTAGCTATTTTTGACACTATCTTTGATCACTTACCCAATGACCAAGAACTCGCAACCTACTACATTTTAGGTGCGTGTAGTGCGTATCAGCATGAACTTGCAGCGATTATTCAACGTACCAACATTGAAACACTCATTGATGCACCCGAAATCGCAGATAATCTAGCCTCTGAATACTCACTTGCTTTACAAGAAAAATATCTACGTTTAAAAATAAAGGCATCGACTACACTGATTGAAAAGCGTAATTTACGTCAACAGCTCAATAACCTCACCAAACGGATCGGGCTAAAACTGACATTAAGCTAAATTATAGATCATCTTATTGGCTTGATAAAAAGACGAGTCATAATAAAAAGCTTAATCATAAATTTATTATGATTAAGCTTTTTATTATATTGCATATTCTTTGTACTTATTCTTATAGATCAATCAAAAATTTAATGCGATTTTGGTTTACGCTGATGATCAAAAATTTCACTCAGATGTTCTTGCAACCATTCCAAATGCGATGGATCTTCATCTTGCGCCGCATTACGTAACAACATAGACGTTGGATGTAAAAGTTTTTGTGTCAAACGATGTGCAAAGTCTTCAAGCACTTTTTCTGCTGACTCACCTGCTTTTAAATGTTCCAAAGCAAAAGCCAACTCTTCCTGTGCCTGTTGTTCTCCGTGCTCACGATAGTGACTAATCACGCCACCTGCCTGATGAATTTTTTGTTGTGTCACCAATTGTGTCACTAACTGATTCACCATTATTTCAGCTTCTACAGCTGCTTGTCTACGCTGTGCGAGATTGTCATCAATCACCGATTGCAAATCATCTACACCATATAAATAGACACCATCTAGGCTATCTACTTTGGGGTCAATATCACGAGGTACAGCTAAATCGACCATAAGCATTTGCTGATAACGACGTTTCTTTAAAGCCACTTTGGCATCTGTAAAAGCAATCACCTGATGCAAACTTCCGGTACAACTACAAATCACATCTGCACGGTGTAAATTGTTTGCAAGTTCATCAAATGGAATAATTTCTACTGAAACACGATGAGAAATTTCTTGTGCCAATGCTTCAGCACGTTCCTGCCCACGGTTACAAATCAAAATTTTAGCCACACCCATTTCTGCTAAATGTTTAGCAACAAGACTATTCATTTCCCCTGCAGCGACGACCATCACTGTCAATTTTTCAGGTTTACTAAAGACTTGTAATGCTAACTGTGCAACCGCATAACCCATCGAAACTGCATGACTTCCTACTGCTGTTTCTGAGCGCACTCGTTTGGCAGCATAAAAAGCATATTCAAAAATTTTATTTAAATCTTGCGAAACAGTATCAACATCTTTGGCAAGTGATAATGCTGTTTTTACTTGCCCTAGAATTTGTGGCTCACCTAGCATCAGTGAATCGAGTCCACTTGCAACACGCATTAAGTGTGAAACAGCTTCGGTGTTTTCATAGCGGTAAACATGATTGGCAAGTTGTTTGACATCAACACCATTGGTTTGGGCGAGCCAATCTAATACCATATCGGCATTATCTGCCATGGCATAGACTTCTGTGCGGTTACAGGTAGAAACCACGACCATATCATTTAAATGGGCGCACTGACTCTGCTCCGCAAGCAACGTTTTTAGTCGCTCAGGATTAAAAGCGATCTGCTCTCGAAGCTCAACTGAAGCAGTTTGATGATTGACGCCCAATGCAAAGAAAGACATATCAGATCATCAATTCACTAAAATTATGCTATTGTGCAATAAAGGTGTCATAAAAAGCATTACTTGGATAAACAAAAATTGCGTCAAATGAATAGCCGAAGTACCGGCACGACAATTAGACAGTATTCTACCACATTCTTACTTGTCGGTAGCATGGCTTCGAGTGCTCATATCCGAGCATCCGAACAGTTTTCTCATGCTCGTTCAAATACAGATGCCATTAAACAAAGCATGATTGCTGAATTTTCATTGGCTTACCATGATACTGCAACAGCATTGCACAACTATACCGTCTTGGCAATTCGTAGTAATTCAACTTCAGTTAAACAACGTGCTTTAAATATTGCGATTGAACAAAATGACTTACAATCTGCACTCGATATTGCCACTCACTGGGTTGTTCAAGAACCAGAAGACGTTCCTGCCAAATTTTATTTGGCACATATTGCGCTAAAATCACACGAATATGAACTTGCTGCCGAGACACTCGATAGTATTTTAACCCTCGATGCCAATGCTGACTTAGAAAAAATTCTAGAAGGTATTTCACCTGAGTCTGAAGAAGATCGTCAAAACCTACTTGACACTTTACGCACCAGTAAAGAGCGAGAAAATCCTTCTGTTTTAATTTTAATTGCGGGTCTTGAAGCACAGAACAATGAGATTGAACTCGCATTAAAAACCGTCAATAAAGCCCTCCGAAAACGTCCTAAAGTAACAGGCTTTATCCTCATGAAAGCCAATTTACTTATGGCTTTAGGCGATGATAAAGCCACGCTCAAATGGTACGAAACAAGTAGTAAAAAGCATAAGTATAATTTAGAAGTACGCCTTGCTGAAGTTCGCTATTTAATTAAGACCAATCAAGCTGAGTCAGCACTCGAAAAACTCGAAAAAATCATCAAAACATGGCCTGATGCAGAGGAAGCTCTGTTCATTGCAGGTTTAACCGCGATTGATTTGAAAAAATACGATCTCGCTGAACAATACTTAGTTGAACTGCGTTATTCGGCACGTTATCAAAATGAAGCCTATTATTATTTAGCAGTCAATGCTGAGCGTAAAGAGCATCTAGAAACAGCAAAAGCCTATTATCGTTTGGTCGATGGAAATTTATATACCGTTTCTCGGCGTAACTTGATCTCGATTTATGAAAAACAAAATAAACTCAATGATGTTCTACGTTTCCTCACACAGGAACGAGTCAATTATCCGCAACATGCGAGCTTTCTTTATCAGGCACAAGCTGAAATTTTAAAACGGATGAACAATAAAAAAGCAGCATTGCGACTTTTGACTGAGGCTGTTAAAAATCTACCCGATGATCCTGAAATTTTATATTCAGAAGTCTTACTATTAGATCCCTTTACTCAAAGTGAACAACTTGATCGTTCTTTACATCAACTACTCATTTTAGAGCCGAACAGCCCCACATATCTCAACGCTTACGCCTATACACTTGCCTTACAAAACAAACGTTTAGATGAGGCTAGACAGTATGCAGAACAAGCACTTGAATTTGCACCCGATCAAGCCTCTATTTTAGATACCTTGGGTTATATTGCATTTTTACAAAATGATTTTGATACATCAGCTCAAGTCCTCGCTAAAGCATGGCAAATCAGCGGTAGCAATGCCATTGGCGTACGCTATGCCAAAGCGTTGTATATGCAAGGTGCACTAGATGAGTTTGAATCTGTTTTACAAAAAATAAAACAAAATCAACCTGACGATCCTCAATTACAACAACTTGATTCGTTATTGTTAGTCCCTCACAGCAAAAAGAGTTAATTTCATTCATGCCATCATTGCGCCATACCCTTTTTATTTTAACCACTGTTTCAGGCTTAGCCCTCAGTGGTTGTCAAACTGTGACTAAAGCACCGATTCAACCTGTAACACCTCCACTCGGCACAGAGTCTGGTACATCTGAAGTCATTCAGAATAATTTTGATCTTCAAGGTAAAATCGGCGTTAAAACCCCGCAACAATCAGGCAGTGCATTTTTCACATGGACGCAACATGCAGAAAAATTCGAAATACAACTCACTGGAATTTTAGGTATTGGGAAAACCATTATTGAAGGTGATGCCAATCAGGTGACCTTAAACAGCTCTAAAACAGGCGAAATTACTGCGGATAGTCCAGAAGAACTACTTGAACGAGCAACAGGCTGGATTGCCCCAATTAGGCATATTGTGAGTTGGGTACAAGCACGCCCTGCGACGACTGATGCACAGATCAACAAAGATGACTTTCAACGTATCAACCAAATTCAGGAAGATGGCTGGGATGTTACATTGAGTTATGCCGATCAAGCCACATTACCCAACAAGTTAATTTTAAAACAGCAACTTGAAGGTGGTAAAGAAAACCGTATTACAATGGTAATACAAAATCGTTAATTCACCTTTATATCGAATATATCATCCATGATCAGAGTCCCTGCCCCTGCCAAACTGAATCTTTTTTTGCACATTACCAGTCGTCGTGCAGATGGTTATCACGAGCTACAAACTATTTTTCAGCTTATTGATTTGTTCGATTGGCTTGAATTTGAACAAACAGAATATTCAAGTGAAAATGATGCCATTCACATTGATGGATTAAACAGCGTTGAGTTACAGCAAAATTTAATTTACAAAGCAGTCGAAATACTTAAACCCTTTGCTAAAGCACAAACAGGGTTAAATATTCGCCTCGAAAAAAATATTCCAATGGGTGCAGGACTTGGTGGTGGCTCATCTGATGCAGCAACAACCCTCATAATCGTCAATCAACTTTGGCAATGCGGATTAAGTATTGATCAATTGGCTGCTTTAGGTCTGCAACTCGGTGCGGATGTACCTGTATTTGTTCATGGACGCAATGCATGGGCAGAAGGCATTGGTGAACACTTATCATTCATAGACTTAGATCAAAAACAATACATAATCATCAAACCTGAGTGTTTTATCAGCACCCAACAGCTATTTTCACAAAAAACATTGACAAGAGATACAAAGCCTACTAAATTTTGCGCCTATCAGCTTAAGCCATCCAGTTTTGGAAACAACTTTGAGCCAGTGGCACGAAGTTTATATCCAGAAGTTGATGTAGCGATGCGGTACTTAGATCAGTTCGGTACAGCAAAGCTTACAGGTACAGGTGCTTGTGTTTTTGTTGAAGTCACTGAAAAAATGAATGTAAGTGAAGTGTTAAATCATTCTCCCTATAAAGCCTATTTGGTCAATAGTTTGAATGAATCTCCACTAATTCAGTTTAAAGTGTAATGATAGGGGCGTCGCCAAGTGGTAAGGCACCGGGTTTTGATCTCGGCATCCGTTGGTTCGAATCCAGCCGCCCCTGCCATCATTTTCATCTGTAGATGTTTGTTTCACCTAAGTAATAGGGGCGTCGCCAAGTGGTAAGGCACCGGGTTTTGATCTCGGCATCCGTTGGTTCGAATCCAGCCGCCCCTGCCATTACTTATAAAAAACAACACATCAAATTAGGGGCGTCGCCAAGTGGTAAGGCACCGGGTTTTGATCTCGGCATCCGTTGGTTCGAATCCAGCCGCCCCTGCCATCTATCTTCAAAAAAGACAGAGCAAACTTTTCAATTACATTTCAATTTACCTTGACATGTAGTCGTCAAAATAGTAAAGTTCTGCCGCATTAGGGGCGTCGCCAAGTGGTAAGGCACCGGGTTTTGATCTCGGCATCCGTTGGTTCGAATCCAGCCGCCCCTGCCATCTATTTTTAAAATCTGCCAACCGCCAAGGGTGCTTCATGCCCAATCTTGTCGTTTTTAGTGGGTCTGCGCATCCACAATTCGCCCAAAAAGTCGTTAGCCACTTGCACATCCCTTTGGGAGCTGCTGCTGTAGGTAAATTTTCTGATGGTGAAATCACTGTCGAAATTACTGAAAATGTGCGTGGTAAAGACGTATTCATCGTTCAGCCAACTTGTGCCCCTACCAATGACAACCTAATGGAAGTTTTGGTAATGGCTGATGCATTGCGTCGTGCAAGTGCTGGTCGTATTACTGCTGTGATTCCTTACTTCGGTTATGCGCGTCAAGACCGTCGTCCTCGTTCAACTCGTGTACCTATTACCGCTAAAGTTGTTGCAGATATGCTAACGACGGTGGGAATTGACCGTGTTGTGATGATCGACTTGCACGCTGACCAAATCCAAGGTTTCTTCGATATTCCCGTAGATAACATCTACGGTACACCTGCTTTGCTTGCTGACTTACGTCAACAACAACATCACAACTTGATGGTGGTTTCACCTGACGTTGGCGGTGTCGTTCGTGCACGTGCTGTTGCAAAACAAATGGGTGACATCGATCTTGCAATCATCGATAAACGCCGTCAAAAAGCAAATGAATCACAAGTGATGCATTTGATTGGTGATGTACGTGACCGTGATTGTGTGATTGTCGATGATATGGTCGATACCGCAGGTACGTTGTGTAAAGCTGCTGATGCATTGAAAACTTTCGGTGCTCGTAAAGTAGTTGCCTATGCAACTCACCCAGTACTTTCAGGCAAAGCCCTTGAAAATCTGAAAAATTCTGTGATTGATGAATTGGTTGTAACAGACACCATTCCTCTTTCAGAAGAAGCTCTTAAACTTGGTAAGATTCGCCAAGTTTCAGTTGCCAGCATGGTTGCTGAAACAATTCGTCGTATTAACAACGAAGAATCTATTAGCGCAATGTTCGATTCTTATCTATAATTAGCGCGAAATTTTCGAAGCCCTATCTTGAAGATAGGGCTTTCTATCACTGGACTGGTCGAGAGTTCAGTCAATTAACTTAAATTAGGATGTCTATCATGGCAAACTTCGTATTAAATGCAGTAGCACGTGAAGAAGCAGTTCAAGGGAAAGGTTCGAGCCGCCGCCTTCGTCTTCAAGAACAAGTTCCAGCAATCATCTATGGTGGTGCTGCTGAACCTGTAGCTGTGACTCTAACACTTCGTCAACTTGTTAAAGCACTTGAAAGCAAAGAATTTTTTGAAGAAGTAATCGAAATCAACATCGATGGTAAAGTTGAAAGCGTTAAAATCCAAGCTTTACAACGTCACCCTGCTAAAAACACACCTATGCACGCTGACTTTAAACGCGCATAAGTGTTCAATGGTGTAAATGAGTGAGTAAAATTTCACTAATTGTTGGTCTGGGTAATCCGGGTTCGGAATATGCCCAGACTCGCCATAATGCAGGCTTCTGGTTCGTAGAACGCCTTGCAGAACAATATGGCATTAACCTAAAGACTGATTCAAAATATAAAGGAATCAGTGGTCGTGGTAATATCGAAGGTCAAGACGTTCGTCTACTATTACCTACAACATTTATGAACCTTGTTGGTCAAAGTGTTGTCCCCTTCGCAAAATTCTATCAAATCAAGCCTGAAGAAATTCTCATCGCACATGATGAACTCGATATGAATCCAGGAATCATTCGCCTTAAAACAGGTGGTGGTCATGGCGGTCATAACGGTCTGCGTGACATCGTTCCTCATATTGGTTCTAATTTTCATCGTTTGCGTATTGGAATCGGTCATCCTGGTTCTAAAGAGAAAGTATCTGGGCATGTGCTTGGACGTGCACCATCCTCAGAACAAAAACTTATGGATGATGCGATTCATCATACATTGGGTTGTACTAAACTTCTGGTTAATGGTGAGATCCAACAAGCAATGAATAAAATCAATGCATACAAACCATAATTGATTCTATTTAATCATGTTGTTAAACAATTTTTCTTGCAGAGTAACTTTTTTAAGAGCAAAATGCGCTTTCAAATGCACCCGCCTGTTAAAAATTGTTAATTAACTACAAAATAACAATCGTAAGGGCTTATCTGGAGACGCAAATCATGCTATCTCGTTTATTAAAAGCAAAAATCCACCGTTGTGTTGTGACACAAGCTGAATTGCATTATGAAGGTTCTTGTGCAATTGATGGCATTTTGCTTGATTTAGCTGGTATTCGTGAATACGAAGAAATTCACATGTGGAACGTAACCAATGGTAAGCGTTTTACAACTTATGCCATTCGTGGTGAAGAAGGTTCAGGCATTATTTCTGTAAACGGTGGCGCTGCATTGCAAGCTGACGTAGGTGATCTAATGATCATTGCAACTTTTGGTGATTTTACCAATGCAGAAGCTGATGCGCATAAACCACGTCTTGTTTATGCTAATCCAGATAATACTGTAAATCACACAGCGAACTGTATTCCTGTTCAAGTGGCTTAATTCAGTACCCAAGATTTAAAAAACCCGCTTAATGCGGGTTTTTTAACAATTAAGACCTAGCCTTTTCGCCACTCCACCACTTCTTATGATTCTCACAACCTAAAGTATTTAAGTCCCCACCACGTAAAGATGCAAGAATAGCATTACCCTGCTGATCCACTTTAAACTCAGCATATTGAGCTGCCTCATAGCATTCAGCTAAACCTTCAGCAAACAAAAAACTGTTCGATGCAGGATAGAGCCTATCTAGACGGTTATCTGGATTTTTAAGCACAATACGATGGCTAGTTGATGGATACATTTCCAATAATCGTGGATCAAAACTGGTTTTCACCACACGGCGATGTGCATCCAATGCAACATAAGCTATAACCGAAGACTTATTTTTAATCACGGTATCATTCAACGGTATATCTGTCTGATTATTTTGTTCAGGAAGCCCCCAGAAGCCCAAATCATAATTAAGCGCCATATAATCTCCTTGAATCAGAGAACGTGGATCTACAGGTGCAAGTCGTATATAAATACTGTCACTTTGTTTTAAATGCTGCTCATTTTTCAGAATCAGTCCCACAAAAAATGCAACACTCAAAATGGCGATGACTAAAGGAATGATTCTCTTCATTTTTCAATCCCCGCCTGATTTTTAAAAGTCATTAAACACGAGCTAAGCAATAACAGCATGATACCTGAAATAAAAATACTCAAACTTTTCACCAAAAAGGTCACTTCCAGTGAGTAATATAAGCACCATAAAATAGCTATTAAGGTCAATAATGCGCAAGCAGAGATGAATTTATCATTTTTCATTAAAGCCCAAGACAGTACAGCCAGAACAATAAATATTTCAAAATAGCCATAATAAATCAGGACTGCGCCAAAGACCGCTAGAATGCATTGCGCTAAAAGATTGAACTGATTTCGAATATGTAAAAATAAAAAGAACACATACCACAAAATAGGAAGACCAAATGTTAGTATAGAAATAAGCTGAATATCAGCGAATTCACTTTTACCTAAAACAGCATAAAAAACGGCGGCAAAAATAGTGATAGCTAGATTAGTAAGCATCAAACTTCTTTGATATTGTTGCGGTTGAATCTTTTGAATCCACAACAGACTCATATAGAAAACATAATTAAGCAGAATCAAATAAGCAAAATTTTCAATCTGTCCCATCCAGAAATGGGCTGAATTATCCTGCCAGATCATGGCAACACCTACAGCATAGAGCGCAGATAACTGAATGACAATAAAAAACCAGTGGGTTCTGACCCAATATGAAATGATTAATCCAATGATTTGAATCAATAACAGCGGATAGACTTTCTCAGTTAAATCATAAGTATGAAATAGGATAGCGACCTGCCCTGCGATAAATAAACAGTAAGCAAGCTGTCTTAAAAATAAATTTTGCTTTGCTTTAAGCATATAGGCTGCAAACGCCACAAAAACAATGCCCATAATTAAGGAAAAACTCCCCCAAAATGTCAACATCAATGAAGCCAGTACAACCCCAGAAATCCATGCGCCAACAGCCAAAGGAATGTTATTGAAACGGCTGTGTGGAATAAATTTAATCAGTAAAAAAGTAATCAGTGCAAACCATGCGAAAATAATCATAGCAATAATCAACAATCCCATCACTTCTGATTGTCTAAATAAATCACCAAGCCATTCCACAATCATTAAAGTGAATGTAACACCTAAAGCGACAGCAGCCAGTACACTACATAATTGATCATTTTTTTTATAAAAATAAATAAATGCGATGCTCAATAAAGCAAATGAACAAATAAAATAGATTAATCCTTTATCCACATATAAGTACATCACCATAGACCACACCGAAAGCATGGCGAACCCAACGATGAATAAATATCTTATTTTTGGGTAATATTTAAGACAGAATAAAAACTGTAACAGAGCTAAAAAATGGATAGACAGTAAAAAAAATTGAGGAGATTCATCACCCCAAAAGGTTTGAATAAAGAATAAGAATAAAGCGATCTGACTCACAATGCACAACAAGAAAAAGATGCCGATATTGGAACGATACAACCAAGGCAATAGCAGCACAGACCAGCTTAAAAACAGCAAATAACTATCTGCACCTGTTTGATAAATCTGTCCAATGACTGCCATACTCAGCCCGATCATCAAGCCACAAATAGCATGTAAACACTGGATTAAAGAATCATTTTTTACCAGAAAAACACTAGTCATCGCACTTAATAGCAATAGAATTTGTGGAACCGCTAACTGCACAAATTGAGGCAACATAAACCAATTTGCAGCCACAAGATATAAAACACTGACCGCGATTAAAATAAAACCAAAGATCTGTAAATGCTGTACAAATTTATGATTTTGCCATGAAAATACACTCTGCTGAGTCCTGATCAATACCGATACCTCGTCTTTATTATTCAATATTTTTATAAATTGCGCTTTAGCACAGTTTGTTCTATCTATATTACTGATCATTCTAAATTAAAAACATATATAGACTGTAAAACGGGCTATAATGATTGTACATCGCTTCAGGGCGGGGTGTAATTCCCCACCGGTGGTAAGTTATCTGACAGTTTTTTGTAATAACAAGCCCACGAGCAATAACCTCGATATTGAAGTTATTGCAGATTTGGTTAAACTCCAGAGCCGACGGTATAGTCCGGATGAAAGAAGACGACGTCACATTCAACACATTATACTTGCAGTATGATGCTGTTTCGTAACGCCACTATTTCTCATGTCCTGAAATGTTCAACCGTATCTATTTTTTACGAGAGCGTTTCAATGTCTAGTTTAATTCAACCCGAAATTTTCTTTTCAGCACTCCCTCCTGCTGAGCAACGTATTCGACAAGCTTTAGAAGACATGCGCCAAGGCAAACCGGTCTTGGTCATGGATGATTTTGACCGTGAAAATGAAGCTGACCTCATTGTTGCAGCTGAAACAATGAATGTCGAAACCATGGCACGTATGATTCGTGATGGATCAGGTATTGTTTGTTTAACTTTGACTGACGAATTGGCAAATCATCTTGAACTTCCACCTATGGTTGAAGACAACTCAAGTCAATTCAAAACCGCATTTACCATTACTATTGAAGCTGCCCAAGGTGTAACGACAGGTGTGTCTGCCAAAGATCGTACAACAACCATTCATGCCGCAATTAAAGATGGTGCGATTGCAAGTGATCTCAACCGTCCTGGGCATGTTTTTCCTTTACGTGGGCGTGATGGTGGTGTGCTTACTCGTCGTGGGCATACAGAAGGTTCAATTGACCTTGCACGCATAGCAGGCTTAAAGCCCGCAGGTGTGTTATGTGAAGTGACCAACCCTGATGGCAGCATGGCTTCAGGTATTCAAGTGTTGTCTTATGCCCAAACACATGATTTAACCCTCATTACCATTGAGGAACTTGTGCAGTATCGCGTACAGCACAATGTTTAAATACTACAATAAATCAAAATAGTCTCTGTATGATTTATAGAGAGACCCGCAAAAAGCCACCGAATCATTCAGTGGCTTTTTGTATCAATCATATTTAAGTGATAAAAATTAAATCGACTTAAGATTTGTTGGGAACAACAAAAGATTGAAAAATCGTGAGCAATGGCTGTGGCGGAATAATAAATCCTGAATCATCTGGCTTTTTGAAAATAGAAACCATCAAATTCCCCGATTCTAATTGTGCTGCTAACTCATCTATAAACTGTTGAATAGTAAATGACTTTGGTGCAAAACCCTCCCATTCACCTACCGCACATTGTTGTGCAAAAACTTCATCTGACCATAGAGGAAATAAAGTATATCCCTGCTCATCATCTTGAAATGTTGGCCAACCTTGCGTTTCATGACAAAGCGCCCACAGGATGCCATTTTCAGATACTTGGTCGAGGAAAAATTCGTAACGATCTTCGGCTGTTAAAAGTAAAACCGTTTCTATTTCTTTAGGATCAATGCTCATTACACACCTTTATTTTATATTGGACTTTTTAATATCCAATCTGTTCTGTTTGTTATTGTTGCAGTTTAAAAAATACGAGTAGATATTCTATTTTTCAACACTCGAATTTCAAATCATTCTACGTTAAATTATAAACTTATCTTAATTCAAAAATACCGAAAAAACTGTAGATATTCCATATATTGCAATTAAAACTAAAATCAAACCACAACATCCTAAGATTTTAGAATAAATCTTTGAACCTGATAAACGCTTAAATGATAGATATACCAATGAAAGTGTTAAGAAATCAAGGATGATCCAACTTAAGGTTAAAATACTCAAACTTAAATTTAAATTTGATGTAATACCTACAAATTGTGGGAAAAATGCAGCAAAGAAAATAATATCTTTCGGGTTTGATATTCCCACTAAGAAACCTTGTTTAAACCCACCAGTGAGCGATGAGTTTGTATTGAGTGCTACTGGTTGCTCAAGCATCACCTCACGAATAATTTGTATACCTAAATACAAAATATACAAGCACCCTAAAGCTTTTACTAAGGCGAACCATTGCTCCCCAATCTGTAAAAACCCTTTCAAGATCAAAATTGAAAGACCAATCAAAACTAAAGAGGCAAAGTTAGTCCCAAAAATTGTCTGTAAAGCTTTAGAAAAACCACTCTTTAAACCTGCACTTGCCACCAATAACATCACAGGGCCAGGTGTTGCAATCATCACCACAACAGCAAGACAGTACAGTGCATATTCTGAAATATTCATTAACTCAAAACATCCATATCATTCATCATCAATTATTTGCAACAAGTTTTGACTAATTCCATCTGCACGTAACCATGCAAAATCATAACTTGCTGTCGCTAATGCGAGTACACGGCGCTCAAACTCTGTCCAAAGTGGTTTAACTTGATCACTATGGATCCCCAAACCGCTATCATGAGCAAGATTTTTATTTTTTTCACAAAGTTTCAAAGCATGATAAAACTTACGTCCACGACTTGCATTATCAAGTACACGAATGCGCTTACTACGGATAAAGCCTTCAATATGCTGTACATTTGCATGTGGTAACATCGGCACTAAAATCTGATCAAGCTGTGCATCTAAACGCTTCCACACCGCTAAGCGCTGTGCTTCGTTGTAAGTATTCCACTGAATCACTTCATGGTTAAAACGTCGGCAACCCCGACAAACAGCATCACCAAATACAGTTGAACAACGTCCTGCACATGGGGTTAAAGAAGGAATCCTTCTATCTTGACTCAAAGTAACATCCTCAATAAAACCATATTTAAGTTATGGAATTCTCGCTTATTTCAAAAATACGCGCTAAAATATGCGCCTGAAATTTTAACTTATCTTAATACATTTGGAGTATCCATGAACGCTACTGTAGAACAGCTTGCACCTGTAGAACAGCAAGCGACCTCTGGTTGGGTTGTTGCAGCACTTTATCAATTCAAAGAAGTTCAAGATCCTGCAGATCTTCAACAACGTCTTTTAGACTTGGTAAAAACCATCAACCTATGCGGTACTCTTATTGTAGCAGGAGAAGGAATTAACGGCACGGTTGCAGGCGACCGTAAAGCAATCGATGAGATTCATCAGTTTTTACTTGATGAAGGCTTCGTTGCAATGGAATATAAAGAATCTGAAAGTGTTGAAAAACCTTTCCGTAAAATGAAAATTAAATTGAAGTCAGAAATTGTAACTTTAGGCGTTGAAGTTAAACCACGCGATCTTGTTGGACATTATCTTGATCCTAAAGAGTGGAATGATTTGATTGCACGTGATGACGTGATTCTAGTCGATACACGTAACGATTATGAGTTTAAAGCAGGAACATTCAAAGGTGCGCTCGATCCTCAAACTGAAACTTTCCGTGAATTTCCTGATTATGTAAAGAACCAACTTGAACAGCATAAAGATAAAAAAATTGCGATGTTCTGTACAGGTGGTATTCGCTGTGAAAAATCTACATCACTACTTCTTCAAGAAGGCTTCAATGAGGTTTACCACCTCAAAGGCGGAATTTTGAAGTACTTAGAAGAAACTCCTGCTGATGAAAGTATGTGGGAAGGTGAATGCTTCGTTTTTGATGGTCGTACTGCAGTCACGCACGGCATGGAAGAAGGCGCAAATATTAAATGTCACGCATGTGGATGGCCTTTACTCCCAGAAGAAGTTGATCAACTAAGCTATGAGCATGGCGTATCTTGCAAATACTGCATCGATAAAACAACTGAAAAACAAAAAGACGGTTTCCGTATGCGCCAATCACAAATTTTAGCGGCAAAACGTAAACGTTTATAATTTTATTTCATTAATCAATATAAAGCCAAACTTAAAGTTTGGCTTTTTTATTCTGCTTTTTTACCACGGATACTGGCTTAGAATGATGTAATATTTTTTGAAACTTTGCACAATTTAATGGATTTTCAAACGAACAATTTACAACATGACGTAATCCCTGCCTGAGTGTTTCTAAATGTTCAATATGCTGATCAATCTCACATGCACGCTGCTCAAGTCTATCTTTATCGATAGGCATAAGCTTATTTTGCAACATTATTTGAATATCAGTTAAACAAAAACCTGCCTGTTTCCCAAGTGAAATTAACAACAATTGATCAATCACTTGCTCATTAAAAATTCGTTGCAACCCGTTTCGACCAATCGAATGTATTAACCCAATTCTTTCATAATAACGAATTGTTGAACTCGGAATTTTCGTCTGCCGTACAACTTGAGAAATACTTAGTTCTTTCATATTGACTTGAAGTTAACTTCAACTATTAAACTCACTCACACTATAATCCAAGTTGATTAAATTATGAAAGAGTATCTTCTTCATGTACTTTTTATCGGAATGAGTGCAACCATTTTTATCGATTTCTATGCTTTTATCTTACAACGCTATTTCAATATAACCTCTTTAAACTATAAATTTATTGGACGTTGGCTAGTCGGTATTTCACATGGACAATTTGTACATCATAAAATCATGCAAAGTCCGAATGTTCGTTTTGAAAAATATATCGGCTGGTTCAGTCATTATGTTATTGGGATGATGTTTAGTGCGCTATTTATCATGATTGTCGGCAAAAATTGGTTGATATCACCTGAACTATTTCCTGCATTATTTTTTGGGACTTCCACAGTCATATTCCCATTTTTTTTAATGCAACCTTGTTTAGGTTTCGGAATAGCAGCAAGCCAAACACCGTTTCCAAGGTCTGCACGGTTAAAAAGTATAAGTACACATTTCATGTTTGGTTTAGGGCTTTATTTCTCAACTATTTTGCTCCATTTATTCGACCTTATATAAAGTTTAAAACATATTGAGTTTGTGCAATATTTTAACTATTTTCTTATTTATCTAAAAGATACAAAATCATACTGTAAGTATCTGTAATTCAAAACTACGATAGTTTAAATATTTGAGAAATAAATTACATGACTCAATGGATAATTGCCATTATGGAACAATTGGGCTATTTCGGTATTGCCCTACTGATGTTTCTCGATAATGTTTTCCCTCCCATTCCATCTGAAATTATTATGCCCTCTGCGGGATTTACAGCATCACAGGGAAAGTTATTACTCAGTGGTGTCATTATTGCTGGCTGTCTAGGTTCCCTGATTGCAGCAGCGGTTTTATATGGTATTGGACGCATAATCCCACATGATCGACTCTTTCATTGGGTTGATCGATATGGTAAATATTTATTTATCAAACGCCAAGATGTACAAACTGCACTCGATTGGTTTGAAAAATATGGACATCGGATTGTTTTTTTTGGACGAATGATTCCAGCTGTACGTTCACTCATTAGTATTCCAGCAGGCATGAGCCGTATGCCCTTTTGGAAATTTATGTTGTATAGCGCATTGGGTACCATTATTTGGACGACTTTTTTAGCATGTGTTGGTTTTTACTTTGGTAATAATCCTGAGTTGATGCATCTTATTTTTAGTCGAGTCGGTCATGTGATTATTATCATTTTGCTTATCATCGCACTTTGGTTTTTCCACAAAAAATGGCAAAAGAAAAATAAATACTGAGCAATAAAATTCACATTTTTTACATAGAAAAGATTCCAATCTTAATAAAATGATGTTTTATATTGAAATAAATAATTCGCATATATTTGGGGAAATGATGCAATGAAATATTATTTACTTGTCTTTACTGGAATTTATATTGTTTCCACTTTTCTCATCGGTTTACTTACCGCTGCGCTTAGTTCAGGAAGCTCTAGTATTGTATCTACACTCATTCTTAGTGGTTTTTTCACTGCATGGCATTTTGTCAATCGTGAAAAACGCCTCCCTTCTGACGATGAAAGAATACAACTCATTTGGGGCTCTATTGCTTGTACTTTTATCGTCTTTGCTGTTTTCTTCTTATTAATGAATATTGAGACAGGAACAACGAAGGTTTTTATTGATATTGCCAAACAAGTTCCAATATGGATTTGGTTGATTGCGATTGCATTTATTACATTAATTGAATTTGCAGTATTTTATTTTAGTTATGGATGGTTCGCCCGAAAATGCTTAGATGGACTTAATAAAAAACACCTCAAATGAGGTGTTTTTTATTACACAATATTCATATAGACGTGAAAATTTTATCAATCATAAAATTATGCAGGCGTATGGAACATTAAATAAATTTCATTGAGGTTTTCTGGAATTTCTTCAGCAATTTCATCCATCAACTGACCATTACGGCGGAAAGATTCCATTTGTGGATCTTCATCATCCACACCACTGAAAACCATCATTGGTAAAGTTAAATCAACCACTTGTTCTTCATGTTCTGGTGAAAACCAAGCATCTTCATTTAAGAACATGGCATCAACAAAACCAACGCTCCAATCACCAAGGCTTGATTCAACATCAGCTTCTTCAATTTCAAAAGGAAATGCGATGCCTTCTTCATTGGCTAAATTTTGACGAAGTGCTTCTAACCATGCTTTCACTTGTGCAATGATTTCTGCTGGAACTTTCTTTTGATTATTGTCAAATAGCTCATCAAGCCATTTTTCAAAATGAGGACCAACAGCAGTAGCACTTAAAAAACCATGTGTCGCTGCGAAATCTAGACCAAACTCATTTTGGTCGCCATCTAAATAGTCGCGTAGTAGGTCTAAATCTAAAGCACTCATTTTGTTTCCAATAAATTTGTATCGAGTTTAAGCATAGCATTTTCCGACACTATGCCCAATGTATTTTTAATCTTCGTCATCGAAATCGTCATCATCATCTAGATCATAGTCATAATCTTTCAGTTCACGATCTAAACGGCGTTGTGTAAGCAAATCGTCTATTAAACGACGCTTTTCAAGAGATTCTTTCGCTGTGATTTTACTTGATGTTTCTTCAAAGCCAGCATCATCATCTCCACCGTAGTTATCATCTAGTTCAAAATCTGTAGAAGACACTAAAACTACCTCATAAGGAAAAAATTTGAATGGGTCTAGGCGCTATTTATCTTTGTTCTGAAAACTTGTCAAGTTTTATTTGTTTTTTTACATTTAAATTGATTTTTTAGGCTTTTAAAAAGCCTTATTTTATGCAATGATATAATCCACCCTGCGTTTTTCTGTTTTGTTGTGAATTCTCACGCTACAGATTAAAAAACACGCATGGGCTGATCTTGAAAATAACAACATCACTCCCCATTATTTATTACAGAATTTGAATAACCTAATTTTATCAAAACAAGTTGCGTACTTTTTGATGAAATGGTGGTTTATTCACATTTGATTCGTCATGCGTACAACAAATGTACGTTTACCGCCATAAATTCAACGAGAAGAGAGCAAAGATGAGCGATATGCAATCCCCTACTTCACAAGTAGCGGCGCTGATTAGCCGAGGCAAAGAACAAGGTTACTTAACCTACGCTGAGGTTAACGATCATCTGCCGGACTCAATCACTGAAAGCGAACAGATTGAAGACATCATTCAGATGATTCAAGACGTGGGTATTCCGGTTCATGAACGTGCGCCTGAAACTGACGATACAATGTTTGAAGGTGGCAGCGAAGCAACCGATGAAGTTGCTGAAGAAGAAGCTGCTGCAGTATTGGCTTCAGTAGAAAGTGAACCAGGTCGTACTACTGACCCTGTCCGTATGTATATGCGTGAAATGGGTACAGTTGAACTGTTAACCCGTGAAGGCGAAATTAGCATTGCAAAACGCATTGAAGAAGGAATTCGTGACGTTCTTCATTCAATTTCATATTGGCCAAATGCGGTTGAAGTCGTTTTAAATGAATATAAAGAATATGAAGCGGGTGAACGCCGTCTTGCCGACATTCTTTCAGGTTATTTAGATCCTGAATCAGATGAAGTTATTCCAGAAGTATTGGAAGAAGAGTCTGAAGAAGTCGATGAAGAAGAAGATGCTGCGAAAAAGCCAACTAAAGATGTAAAACTAGATGACGATGAAGAAGAAGAAGAGTCTGAAAGTGATGACGAATCTGAAGGTGAATCTGGTCCTGATCCTGAAATTGCAAAAGCACGTTTTGATGAATTAACGGCTGTTTGGCAAACGTCAAAAGAAACGATTGCAAAACACGGTCGTAACAGCGAAGAAGGCAAAGTTGCAATGGAAGCATTGGCAACTGTGTTCATGATGTTTAAATTCACCCCACGTCTTTTTGACATCATTTCAGAAATGATTCGTGGTACACATGAACAAATTCGTACCTCTGAACGTGAAGTAATGCGCTATGCTGTACGTCGTGGTCGTATGGATCGTACGCAATTCCGTACATCATTCCCAGGTCAAGAATCAAATTTTGCATGGTTAGATGAGCAAATTGCGAAAGCACCAACAGAAATGCGTGGTTATTTAGAAAAAGTTCGTCCAGATATCACTGCATTCCAACAGCAAATTGCCGATATTGAAAAAGAGCTTTCTTTAAACGTTCGAGATATCAAAGACATTTCTAAACGTATGGCGATTGGTGAAGCCAAAGCTCGCCGTGCAAAAAAAGAAATGGTTGAAGCTAACTTACGTCTTGTAATTTCGATTGCGAAAAAATACACCAACCGTGGCTTACAATTCCTCGATTTAATTCAGGAAGGCAACATCGGCTTAATGAAAGCTGTAGATAAGTTTGAATACCGTCGTGGTTATAAATTCTCGACTTATGCGACATGGTGGATTCGTCAGGCGATTACACGTTCAATTGCCGATCAAGCACGTACGATTCGTATTCCGGTACACATGATTGAAACAATCAATAAAATCAACCGTGTGTCACGTCAACTTCTTCAAGAAATGGGTCGTGAACCAACACCTGAAGAATTAGGCGAACGTCTAGAAATGGACGAAGTGAAAGTTCGTAAAGTATTAAAAATTGCCAAAGAACCGATTTCGATGGAAACGCCAATTGGTGATGATGAAGATTCGCATCTGGGTGACTTCATTGAAGATGGTAATATTACCTCTCCAATTGATGCAGCAACATCAGAAGGCTTAAAAGAAGCAACACGTGAAGTTTTAGAAAACTTAACTGAACGTGAAGCGAAAGTCTTAAAAATGCGTTTTGGTATTGATATGCCAACGGATCACACATTGGAAGAAGTCGGTAAGCAGTTTGATGTAACACGTGAGCGTATTCGTCAGATCGAAGCGAAAGCCTTACGTAAATTACGCCATCCTTCACGTTCAGAACATTTACGTTCATTCCTTGAGAATGACTAAATCATTCTTAGGACAGTGAAAGCTTGAATATGGAGTGTCATACCCCATATTATAAGCATGTAGCAAATAACTCAAAATACCTGCACTTAGCAGGTATTTTTAATAAAGAGGTTTCCCATGACTGATATGACTAATCGTGCACCGTCTCGTGAACTCCAAGAACATCTTTGGGTGTTCCCTATGGACTATCCAATTAAACTCATTGGTGATGCAGGTGAGCAACTTCGTGTCTCAGTCATCGAAATTTTGGTTAAACACTTCCCTGATTTTGATGCTGAAACTTTGAAAGTTCAGGCATCTCGCACAGGTAAATATGACTCTATTACTGCACAATTACGCTTTATAGAGCTTGAGCAAGTTCATCAACTTTATGCAGACCTTGCAGCATGTGAGCATATTAAAACTGCTTTATAATAATTATTAATCTTGCTGATAGGATTATATTTCTCATCAGCATACTGATGGGGGCTTGAAGTTAAATACTCAGTCCCCATTTTATATGGTATGAAATAATAAACATCAGCCTCTGGGCTCATGTTAAATAGAAAGGCTGTCACTCATGACTATGTTAGACCGTACACCATCTCGTGAACTTCGTGAAGATCTTTGGGTTTTTCCTATGGACTACCCGATTAAACTCATTGGTGATGCAGGCGAGCAACTGCGTGTCTCAGTCATCGAAATTTTGGTTAAACACTTCCCTGATTTTGATGCTGAAACTTTGAAAGTTCAAGCATCTCGCACAGGTAAATATGACTCTATTACTGCACAATTACGCTTTATAGAGCTTGAGCAAGTTCATCAACTTTATGCAGATCTTGCAGCATGTGAGCATATTAAAACTGCTTTATAATTTAGAAATAAAAAACACGCTATATAGCGTGTTTTTTACGTTTATAAATAGATTTGAAAGTTAAGAAAATTAAAACAGCAACTGAATCCCATTCCTATATTTAAGTAATGCATATAGCATCGAAAAAAGACTTATTGGCAAATTTACCAGATCAGCGCAATGCCTAACTGTTACAAATCTGATAAACATATAAAAGATATTTTTCACTGTACTTGCCAATCCCCTATTTGACGTAAATTTATTTATAATAAAAACTATTCTTCCATTTTAGAGATGTCGATCTGTGAATGATGTTGTTATAAAACCACAGTTAATTATTCGTCATTATCACGACTTAACCCCTTATAGCGAACGCTTTCAGGAAATGAAAAGCTATACTGAACAGCGTGATGAAAAATCTCCTGATCAATTATGGATCTTACAACATCACGAGGTACTCACACAGGGGCAAGCAGGAAAGCCTGAACATATTTTGATACCAAGCGATATTCCTGTGGTACAAAGCGATCGTGGTGGGCAAGTCACGTGGCATGGTCCAGGGCAAATGGTCGTATATTTCATGTTTGATTTGAACCGTCTGAAATGGAACGTACGCACACTTGTCAGCTATGCTGAACAATTGATGATTGATTTGCTGAAAAAATATAGCATTGAAGCCTATGCCAAACCCGATGCACCAGGCGTTTATGTCAATGAACGTAAAATTGGTTCACTTGGTTTCAAAATTCGTAAAGGTCGTAGTTATCACGGTTTGGCATTAAATATCGATTGTGATTTGCATGGTTTTCATACCATTAACCCTTGTGGTTATGCAGGACTTGAAATGGTCAGAATACAAGATTTAATTGAGAATCATCCTGATTTCAATGAGTTATATGCAGATATCATTGAATATTTTCAACAGAGTGGTTACTTTAATGACGTCCAAGTCATTTCTCATTAAAAGACTTTCTTTTTCAAGAAAAATAAAATAGAGTAATTACTCTAAAAACATAAATACAATTTGCAGAAGGGATACGCGAGTGATTTCAACCAAATCTGTAAAGCCTGCTTTGGAACAAAATTATGTCAAACTCATGATGGACGTGATTGGCAGAGGCTTGGTGATGGCAAGCCAAGTCGATGATGAAATTAAACATGAAGTTTCAAAATTTCCAATCGGCTTAACCTTGTCTATGAAAGTTTATCCAAACGGGTCAAAATTTATTGCCCGTGTCAATGAACAACACCAATTAGAATTGGTTAAAAACTTAGATGAAAAACCTGATTTAACCATCACGTTTAAGCATTTACATCATGCGTTTTTGGTGTTTTCTTTCCAAGAAAGTACCTCTCAAGCATTTGCCAATGACCGTATGATTGCCGATGGTGATCTCTCTTATGCCATTCGTTTAGTACGTTGCCTCAATAAAATGGAAGCACTAATTTTGCCAAAATTGGTTGCAGAGTTGGCAGTCAAAGAATATCCACGTGAATTATCGTTAAAAGAAAAACTATCAGGTGCTGCAAATATTTATCTTAAAGTTGCACAGTCATATATTAAAGGGAGTGCTTAACACATGGCTAAACCATATTACGAATTTTTTTGCCCCGTCAAAGTGATTGCAGGCCATGCTGCACTTGAACACATTCCTTTTGAATTATCTTCACTTGGCGCAAAACGCCCAATGATTATTACAGACAAAGGTGTGCGTATAAATAACCTACTAGTGCCACTTGAAGCCGCATTTGAATCAACCGATGTTGAGGTTGGTTTTGTCTATGATGATGTACCACCTGACTCAAGTTTAGAAACCGTTCGTGCTGCGGCGCAAGCGTACCGTACAAATAACTGTGATGCGATTATAGCTGTGGGTGGTGGTTCAGTCATTGATACGGCCAAAGCAACCAATATTTTGGTGACTGAAGGTGGTGATGACCTGACGAAATATTCAGGTGCACACAACTTACCTCATCCGCTTAAACCATTCTTTGTTATTCCAACTACTTCGGGCACAGGCTCAGAAGTCACCATGGTGGCTGTCGTTTCAGATAATCAGAAACATGTGAAATTGGCATTTGCATCGAACTATTTAATGCCAAATGCAGCCATCTTAGATCCACGTATGACACAAACCTTGCCACCACATTTAACGGCAATGACTGCGATGGATGCAATGACGCATGCTGTTGAAGCCTATACCTGTATGGCAGCCAATCCAATTTCAGATGCTTATGCAACGGCGGCTGTGAAAAAAGTCAGCAATAGCCTATTCAATGTTTTAGACAATCCAACCGATGCACATGGTCGTTTAGAACTTGCTCAAGCATCTACAATGGCAGGTATTGCATTTTCAAACTCAATGGTCGGTATTGTACATTCACTAGGACACGCTTTAGGTTCAGTTGCCCATTTACCCCATGGCTTATGCATGAATCTATTCTTACCTTACGTACTTGAATACAATAAAGATGTGAATGGCGATAAAATTGCAGAATTATTATTGCCACTTGCTGGTCCCGATATTTACGCACAAACACCTGCGAACCAACGTGCCGATAAAGTGATTGCAACACTCAATACTATGCGTGATCGTTTATATGCACTCACTAAATTGCCACGTACACTCAGTGAAACAGGTAAAATTTCAAAAGAACAACTTGATGAAGTTGCAGATAAAGCCCTCAACGATGGCTCTATTATTTACAATCCAAAAGAAGCAACATTCAAAGATTTAAAATCAATCTTGGAAAAAGCTTGGTAATTGCTTAAAAATAATCCAATATAGTTTTAAAGGAGCCTGATATTTACATAAATATCGGGCTTTTATCATGCAGAATAGTTGGTCACTCACTTTTCAATCAAAGTGGCACAATTTCTGCTAAAAAAACCAACAAAGTTACTGACAAGGGTGGCTTTTTGAAGTAGATTGGCGCACTTTTGTTTTATTCGTAGGGGGGATCGTTCGTCTCAAACGATCCTTAAAAATGACTGATCCTTGATCAACGATTAAGAGGACAACGCCGTTGACAATTAACACTGGGACTCAATCGACAGCTAAATTGCAAAAAACACTTGGCTTCTGGCACATCATTATTATTGGTTTGGCATATATCCAACCAATGACGCTATTTGACACTTTTGGTCTTGTATCAGAAGAGAGTCACTTTCACGTTCCAACGTCTTATATTATTGCTTTAGTGGCAATTTTACTTACATCTATCAGTTATGGACACATGATTCGTCGATATCCATCGTCGGGGTCATCATACACGTATGCACAAAAATCCATCCATCCAAACGTCGGTTTCATGGTGGGTTGGTCTTCTTGGTTAGACTATTTACTGTCTCCAATGGTGAATATCATCTTGGCAGTGATCTATCTAGAAGCACTCTTTCCTGAAGTAAATCATTGGGTTTGGGTTATTGCACTCACTGCAATCATGACTGCTGTAAACTTACGTGGTGCGCGTTTTGTTGCTAACTTTAACAGTTTAATCGTCTTTGTTCAGTTAGCTGTTATCGCCTACTTTGTTTGGATGGTTTATCAACTGCTTTCAAGTGGTGTCAATGCGGATGGTTCATTGGTCGATGCTAAGTATCAATTGTGGAGTCTTGAACCATTTTGGAATGAAATGACATCTATTGGTGCACTCGTTACAGGTGCAACATTATTATGCTTCTCATTTACAGGATTTGACTCACTGAGTTCGCTTGCTGAAGAAACCAAAGATACTGAGAAAACGCTGCCACGTGCCATTTTTATGACGGCATTACTTGCAGGTGTAATCTTCATTATCAGCACATACTTCATGCAGATTTACTTCCCGAATGATCCAAAAACTTACTTTGAAGATATTGCTGCAACACAACCCGATATTCTTCTTGCAGTGGGTGGCGCAGCATTTAAGACAGTCGTTCTGTATTTTGCAATTGTGACGGTGATGGCTTCTGGTATTTCTGCACATGCGGGTGTATCACGTTTAATGTATGTGATGGGTCGTGATGGCGTAATCAATAAAAAGATCTTCGGTCATATCAGTCCTAAAAACTTTACTCCTTCTTACAATATTTTGATTGTGGGTGCCGTTGCTTTAACTGCGGGCTTCATGGATCTTGATATTGTGATTTCAATGATCAGTTTTGGTGCTTTAACTGCGTTTACATTCGTAAACTTGTCGGTGATTTCTCGTTATGCATTGCGTGATGGGCGTACCAAAAATATCAAAGACATCATTAACTTCATTATTATTCCATTACTTGGCTTCTTTAGTATCTTTGCAATGTGGCTTGAGATTGAAGAAACTGCCTTGAAATGGGGTCTATGGTGGGCAATGTTCGGTATTATGTATTTGGGTTATAAAACCAAAGGTTTCCGTTATCCTGCTCCACAACATAATGAACATGAATAAGATTTAAACTGAATCTAATTCATTCAAAAAAGGCGCATAAAGCGCCTTTTTTGATTTTACTAATCCATCAAAAAGCTTATGCCACGTTTTGACGTAAACGGCGCTCATGTAATACGTGTAAATACATTTCTAAAATTTGTATCTCATCTTGATTAAAATCCAAATACAGCTTACTTCGGCGTTTTAAAATATCCTCACTTGTGATCGCCCACTCTTGATCCACTAAATAATCAACTTCTTGTGCAAATAGACCATGCCCAAAGTCTTGTCCTAATTCATGAATTGAATTGCTATGTTGCAAAAAATGCATCGTACGAGTGCCGTAAGCATGTGCCCAACGTTCTGCTGTCGCTTCACCAATACCTTTAATTTGCTGTTGAATTTGATCTTTCAGCTCATCTATAGAATTAAAATGCTCAGCACCAGGTAACAATGCCGTGGCTGTCCATTCCTTTTTCATACTGTTAAAAAATGGTTTGAGCTGATCCATAGCAGCTTCTGCCAATTTACGATAAGTCGTTAATTTCCCACCAAAGACCGACAACAATGGTGCATGCGCAGTACTTTCAGCACTCAATGCCAAAGTATAGTCACGGGTGACCGCAGATGGATTATCCGACTCATCATCACACAATGGACGCACACCAGAGAAGGTACTGACAATATCAGCTTCAGTCAGTTGCTGTTTAAAATGATCATTACAGACATCAAGTAAATAAGCCCGTTCCTCAGCACTGATCTCAACATAATTCGGATCACCTGTATATTCCCAATCTGTCGTGCCAATAAGAGTAAACCGTTGTAAATACGGAATAGTAAAAACAATTCTCTGATCATCATTTTGTAAAATAAAGGCTTTCTCACCCTCATATAATTTCGGTACGATAATATGACTACCTTGAATCAAACGGATACCATAAGGTGATTTCAAATTTAAATTTTTACGGATAAATTGTGCCACCCAAGGCCCAGCAGCATTGACTAGAACTTTGGCTTTAACCTGAAAAATACCATGTTCATTTTCAAGCGTCACATGCCATAAGCCCTCAATTTGCACTGCAGAAATACATTGGGTTTGAGTCATGATTTTTGCACCATGCTCTCTTGCTTGTATGGCATTCAGCACGACTAATCGTGCATCATCTACTGCACAATCTGAATATTCAAAACCACGTTGAATATCGGGATGCAATGGACTATCTAAACCATCAAAAGTCACTAAATTTGAGCCTGCTAATTTTTCTCTTTTACCCAAATGATCATAAAAAAATAGCCCTGTTCGAATAAGCCATGCAGGACGTAAATGTGGACGATGAGGCATAATAAAACGTAGAGGACGAATGATGTGCGGTGCTTTATTTAACAGAACTTCTCTTTCTGCTAATGCTTCACGTACCAAACGAAATTCTTTATGTTCCAAATAGCGCAAACCGCCATGAATGAGCTTACTACTTGCCGATGAGGTATGTGAAGCAAGATCATCTTTTTCACAGACAAAAACTGATAATCCTCGCCCCGCAGCATCATTTGCAATACCAATGCCATTGATTCCTCCCCCAATCACGACAAGGTCATAACATTTCGAATATTCGTGAAGTTCTTGCATATTTTATTCCTCACCCGTTTGTTTTAATTTTTCTTGTTCTTTGCCCTTATATTTTGTTTGATATAGATAAATATTTCTGATTTTATCTAATCATTAAACAATTTAAATATATGACCAACAACCAAATTAAAATATTCATTTTATATATTCAAAGTTTTATCAATACGTTGATAATTTTGAATTCCACCATAAAAACTTTAAATGACTTTTCCACAATACCGATACAGCTTCAAAGTATTGATCTTTCGATCAATACTTAATCTAAAAACTATAAACCACTTCTAGCCATTCAACTATAAAAAGATCAAAGCACACATCAAATAATTTATGGCTACTCAAATCAACTTAGCACTTTCCCAACTATTGATGAGAAAATATGCTGTATTTACAACCAAGCCTCTATTGATATTGAAGTAAATGTCTTTATTTTAATCGCACTCAAAAATAGATGTATTTCAAAACTAAATATTATATTTATTCATTTTTTTATTTTTATTACAAATACTTATTTTCTATCAACAGGCATGCTGATATGTTATTAGACTCAAAATAAGATAAAAAAATATTTTTTGCACTTTTTTAATGCATAAAACAACATCAACTTACGACCAAAGTCTAATAAAAGCATAGAAAACCCAAGCGTATAAGTACTTTGTAATGTTTTGTTTCTTTCAATTTCCTTTCTTCCACAGCACATGATCTCACATTTTTTCAATAGCATTTATTGAAATGTATGCATGCGTTTTGCCTAAATTATTTGGAGAACTGTGATGTCTAATGCATCTTCTAAAAATATATCCTCCGAAAGCCAAACCCCATCCCTTGATCGTAAAACTCGAGTTAAATCTATTTTGGGAGGTTCTGCAGGAAACCTCGTTGAATGGTACGATTGGTATGTGTATGCCGCATTTACCTTATATTTTGCCCCACGTTTTTTCCCTGATGGCGACAGCACAGTTAAATTATTACAAGCAGCAGCTGTCTTTGCACTAGGTTTTTTAATGCGCCCAATTGGCGCATGGGTAATGGGCATTTATGCTGATCGTAAAGGTCGTAAAGCGGGCTTAACCGTTTCCGTATCATTAATGTGCATTGGTTCATTGATGATCGCCTGCGCACCAACTTATGATTCTGTCGGTATGCTTGCCCCTGCAATTTTATTGTTCGCCCGACTAATTCAAGGTTTAAGTGTTGGCGGTGAATACGGCTCAAGTGCAACATATTTGACAGAAATGGCAGGAAAAAATCATCGTGGTTTCTTCTCAAGCTTCCAATATGTCACCCTCATTGCAGGTCAATTACTTGCGCTTTGCGTACTGATTATTTTACAACGCAACCTTTCCGAACAAGCTTTGGGTGAATGGGGATGGCGTATTCCGTTCTTCATTGGTGCATTATTGGCTATTGTAGTATTTTGGATTCGTCGTGGTTTAGTTGAAACAGAATCTTCGAAAAAGGCACAAGAGCAAGCCAAAAATGGGGGTGAAAAATCTGGGGCTTTAGCGTTATTTACCAAATATCCTAAACAGGCATTTACGGTCATTATGCTGACTGCGGGTGGTACTTTAGCATTCAATACATTCACCACGTACTTACAAAAATACTTGGTCAATACCTCAGGTTTTGAAAAAACCACTGCTACTGAAATTACCACAGCCGCAATTTTTGTCTTTATGCTCATTCAACCTGCTGTTGGTGCATTGTCAGATAAGATTGGTCGTAAACCGATTATGATCACTTTTGGTGTCTTAGGTGTGCTATTTACCATTCCTATTTTCAATGGCTTAGGTTCTACAACCAATCCAACCACTGCGTTTATGTTGTGTATGAGTGGTATGGTCATTGTCACTGGTTATACTGCCATCAATGCTGTAGTAAAAGCTGAGTTATTCCCACCACATATTCGTGCATTAGGCGTTGCTTTGCCTTATGCACTTGCCAACACCGTGTTTGGTGGTACTGCAGAGTTGGTTGCTCTAAGCTTTAAAAATGCGGGTCATGAAAATTATTTCTTTTACTACATCACCTTTATGATTGGTCTTTCTTTAATCACCTATATCTTTATGAAAGATACTAAAAAACATAGTCTCATTACAGATGCCTAATTATTGAACGATATTTTTAGATACAAAAACAGCGCTCAAATTAAGCGCTGTTTTTGTATCACTTAAACATCAATAATATAAACACATGATTTACCTAACATTTAAAACTAGTTTATATACAAAAAAGAACATAACAATGCTCATATCTTCATTTTTTATCTTTATAGCAAGTTTGTTCAACTCTATTTTATGCCATACTGCACATAGTACATTCCCTTAAGAGAACATCACAGATGAAAATAATTAAAGCAACAGCATTTGCAATGACTATTTTAATGCTAACAGCGTGTCAGACCGCACCGCGTTCGTTTAATGGAACAACGGGTTATCAAATTGAAAGTAAAACCGAGAATCAAGCAACATTGGTCTATACATTGTCTGGTCGTGCAGATCGTGACTTAGATGTCGATAAATTACAACGTGCTTGTAAAAAAGTTCTTGGTGAAAATAAGACCTATAAACTTGCTGTTTTAAGCAGTACTGAAATTATCAACCCACAGATCAATTCAGATGATAAAACAGGTGTTCAATTGGGTCATAGTCGTACTTCTTTCGGACTTTCAAATACACCAAGCTTAAACAACAGTGAAGATTATGCAACACGCCAAGCTTTAGAAACTCGTCCAAGTACTCTACATGTCGTTCGCTATACCTGTTCTTAAAATTTATAAATTGATTATAAAAAATAAGACGCTTTAAAGCGTCTTATAAAAACTCACGTTACGAAATTCTTTTGATTCATCTAAGTCAGGCCAAGTCGTTGCACTACGCTCTTCCAACTTTTGATATTTTGGATGACTAAAATTTTTCACACGACTATCGGCAACCCAAACTTCGGGTGCAAATTTTAAAAATTCATCTAAGAAAAAACGATTACATTGATCATATAAAACATCGGCAGCCAATAACACATCAACTTGCTCTGCTGTTCGCTCTAAATGGTACAAATCATCCAAATATTCAAGCTCAACATCATTCAGCAATGCATTTTCACGACATGCATCTAAACTTACTTTGTCGATATCACAACAAATAACGCGTTTTGCCCCTGCCATTTTCGCTGCAATCGCCACAACACCTGACCCTGCACCAAAGTCCAAAACAACTTTATCTTTCACATGATGAGGTTCAGCAAGCAACCACTGTGCCATTGCTAGACCTGAAGCCCAACAAAAAATCCAATACGGTGTTTCATTCCAAATACGGCGAATCACTTCATCATCTAAGCGATCAGTCGGAAATACAGGCGGAATGAGCCATAAAGAAATTGGCGTTTCAGGCAATTGCTGTGCAAGCAATTCACAGTTTGGAATTACTTCATGCAATGCATTAAGTAGGTTTTTTGGGGCTTTAGGCAGTTGAAAAGTGCAGCTCATATGATTTCTTTTAATTCATAATAAATCATTTAATCTCCCCTAACCCCTCTTTAAAAAGAGGGGAACCCACTGCAAATTGAAAATATGCAACCCCTCCCTTTTCAAAGATGAGAAGTATTGCTTTGCAAGGGGAGGAATTCTATTAACCCAAAGCCTTTTCAGCAGCTTCCACAGTTTGACGAATCAAAGTCGTAATCGTCATTGGTCCCACACCACCTGGAACAGGCGTATAAGCAGAAGCAACTTCTTCAATACCGACAAGTTGAATATCACCTACACCACCACCATCACGTGGATGGAAACCTGCATCGACAACAACAGCGCCTTGTTTAATCCAATCTTTCTGAATGAGTTCAGCTTTACCGACTGCACCGACAATAATGTCTGCTTGTTTTACAAAATCAGCTAAGTTTTGCGTACGTGAATGGCAGATTGTTACGGTTGCATTGGCTTCCAATAACATTGCAGCCATTGGTTTACCTAAAATTGCAGAACGACCGACAACAACTGCATGTTTACCTGCAATTTCAATTTTGTTTTCTTTTAAAATGGTCATGATACCTGCAGGTGTTGCAGAACCATAAGCTGCTTCACCCATCGCCATACGACCAAAACCGAGGCATGTTACACCATCGACATCTTTTGCAAGTGAAATGGCATCAAAACATGCACGTTCATCAATTTGAGCAGGTACAGGATGCTGTAATAAAATACCGTGTACGTCAGGATTAGCATTTAATTTTTCAATTTCAGCCAACAATTGTTCAGTTGTGGTTTCAGCACCTAACTCAACCTTTATAGAATCCATACCAACACGACGGCATGCATTCCCTTTCATACGTACATAAGTGGCAGATGCACCATCATCACCGACTAAAATAGTCGCTAAAATTGGGGTACGACCTGTTTTCTCTTTTATCGCTTCAACACGGGTTAACAAGTCTGCTTCAATTTGTTTCGCTAATGCGCGACCATCTAAAACTAATGCCACGGCACATCTCCAAAGTAGATATGAATCAATTTTGCAAATAATACATGATTATTTGAACAATTTTATTCTATATGTTGGTTTTATGTGCATATGCATGAATTGTAGTATTGTTTTTTTTTCAAAGGTTGCTAATATACGCATCACCAAGAGATGGTGGGATGGCAGAATGGTGATGCAGCGGACTGCAACTCCGTAAATGCCGGTTCGATTCCGGCTCCTACCTCCATATCTTGTAAAGCCCGAGTGGTGAAATCGGTAGACACAGGGGATTTAAAATCCCCCGCCCACAAAGCGTGCCAGTTCGAGTCTGGCCTCGGGCACCATTTTAATACTTCTTAAAATGGTGCAATAAAACAACTAGCTTTATGCTAGTTTTTTTATACCTAAAATTTATAATATGAATAAAAATACAACTATTATCAGCGCTCTTTCCATCCTCAGCACAATAATACTCAGTGCATGTCAAAGCAATATTTCAAATCACCTGCAAAATCTACCACAACCAAACTTATCAGAAAATTCATCTACTATATCGAGCAGTCAGAGCAGATTAGATTTAGCAAAAAACTTTCCAAATATGAATGGAAATACAGACTTAAAACCTTATCTCAACAAAAATCATTGGATCAATCTATTCTCAAGTGAGTCCCCCCACCAAATTCTGCCATTAATTTTAATTTCAATATGCAAGGTGAAAATATTCGCTTAAATTTAAATTGCGTAAATCTGAATGAAAAACCGTTCTTTTTAATTAAAGATGCTAATGGTGTCGATGCATTTAGCTCAATGACTGACGATGATCAACGCATGGAATTTTTTTAGACCAACAGGTTTTTACCAATCCCTTTAAAGACACCAAATCAAAAAAAATTGAGAAATTTAAACAAGCCTTTTATCAAGCCAAAAAACTCACCATTAAAAAATACAATTTGAGTAAAAATCCTCCCGAACAAAATACTCAATCCACTCCAGCAATGAAATATTCATTTAATAATCAATACGCAGACGTATTAAAAGAACCCTCCAATCATTGTGATGCAATTGACTAGATCCATGCTTACCCTCTACATGATTTCAAATTTGCTTTACAATACTCACATTCAAGGAAAAGATACTGAACATTCAGCGTCTGCCGTTTTATTCTGTAAAGAGCCTTATGATCAAGACCCAGCAAGCAACACAATACCTGCAACAACTGGAACAACAGTACCCTCAGGCATTTAAAAGAAATTTTCTATTGTATGGTCAACTCAAAGCCAAAGGTCTACTCGATGAATTAAAAGAGTTTATTCCTTGGATTTTGGCAATGATGATTTTTGTCAGTACTGCTTTCGCATTAGGCAGCTTAGTTGAATCTTCATTTCCTCGTTTTGATCAGACACAAGCTTTTGGCATCGCTATCTTGTGCATTATGTTATTCCTCATGTTTACCGTTCCTCTAATCATTAAACAGATGAAACATAGCTCAACACACCTATACCAACAACTCAGCAATACCCCAATGAAACTTGCCGTACTGATCGTACTGCAAACCCTCAATATTGCTTATTTAGACAGTAGCCTCTTACAAGGTCTATTATTTTTCTTTGCCTTGAGTTTTGGCTTTATCAAATTTTATAAAGAAAATATGTTTCGTGAGTCTGCATCAAATATTGACTATTACAACTTACAACAAATACGCAGAGTCTGTTTTTGGTCATATAAACAAGTCATTAAAACCAAAATTCGCTTAACATTAAGCAAAAAAGATACAGATCAATATGAAGCCTTACAGCAAAAATTAGTCAAAGACTTAGATCTACACCTCGAACTTCTTAAATATGAAAATAAAATGTCGCAGTCTTACAAGTTTGTCGACCTTGATGAATATGTCGACGACATGCTTTAAATAAAGTAATTCTCATTAAAATGCAGATATTTTAAACTTTTAACGTATCATTTGATTGAAAATACAACAAATCGAAGCATTGCACCTTGCCAAGATAAAATCACTCCTTTATTATTGCGCTCATGCCCGAGTGGTGAAATCGGTAGACACAGGGGATTTAAAATCCCCCGCCCACAAAGCGTGCCAGTTCGAGTCTGGCCTCGGGCACCATTTTAATACTTCTTAAAATGGTGCAATAAAATAACTAGCTTTTTGCTAGTTTTTTTATGCCTAAAATTTAATAAAAATAATGAATCACTTAATTACAGGCAAAAAAATACCTTCAATCTTCACATTCAAAATTTTAAAATTAAAAAAATTTTCAGCTTAATCAAAGGCATTTATTTTTGAAACAACCCACATCTACAAAAAGCATTACCACTCTCTATTAGATACAAGTTCTTCCATTTCAATTTCCATATATCCCTGATCTTGTACCACCATCATCATTGCTTCAGCAATATAATCAGCAGCAGTATCATCGAGTGAAGAATCAAGATCTTCAAACTGTGGTTTCATCTCATTAATTTCAACAACAGCCTGCCCCGCAAGAAGATAAACTTCTGTTTCAGAACATGATTTTTTTGCAAGTCGTTTTGCAAATTGCTCAATATGCTGCCTAACTTCAGCAACTAGAATATCTGGATAATATTCATCATCAAACATTGGGAGGAGTAAATCACTAAACATAACAGTCCAGATAAAAATATCAGCACATGAACGGGTGATTATATAACATAAAGTATACAAAACACCAAGTTCATCTGTACGATCTACATTTATTGGCTCTTATTTATAGTTTTCTGTATTGGCTGATTTGAGCTTAGTTTTTTAGCTTTCTTGATCAAATCAACAAACTCCGCTCGCAAACCAAAAGCATCTTGTTTTTGCGCCGATTGTGCCAAATCAATAATATCATTCCATTGCATTGCAGCATTATACTCAGGACTACGTAACTGCTGTCCATAAGCAGCGACTGCAAGCGCAAAACGTGTATCTGCGCTGGCTTGATTCAACGCCTTCGAACCCACAGCAATTGGCTGACTGAGTAAAATACTCTGACTTTGCCCTGGCTGTTTATAACGTAAATTGACGAAAGCATATTCTTTGGCATTTTTACCCAATGCTGTAGCATTAGCATAACGAGAATCAGATAACCAACCTTTTTGCCCAACAGGAATAATTTCATATAGTGCAGTCACCGTATGCCCTGCACCAATATCACCAGCATCAACCTTATCATTATTGAAGTCTTCATTTTTCAACATGCGGTTTTCATATCCAATCAAGCGATATTCCTTCACCGTTGCAGGATTAAATTCCACCTGAATTTTGACATCTTGTGCCACCGTGGCAAGCGTAGAACTCAATTGACGCTGTAGGACTTTCTTAGCTTCTTTTTCACTATCGATATAGCTGTAGTTACCATCACCAGCATCCGCCAATTGCTCCATTAACTGTTCATCATAATTTCCTGAGCCATAACCAAAAGTACTCAAAGAAATTCCCGATTTACGCTTTTCAGCCACCATATTTTTCAAGGTGTCAAAATCGGTAACCCCCACATTAAAATCACCATCTGTTGCCAGTAAAATACGGTTAATGCCATTTTTCACAAATGATTTTTGTGCAGATTTATATGCCATTTGAATGGCTTGCTCACCCGCCGTTGCACCGCCCGCCTCTAAAGTATCAATTGCGGCAAGAATTTTTGATTTATTTGATCCAGATGTTGGCTCAAGAATCATTTTCTCACCATCGGCATAGGTGATAAGTGTGACTTGATCTTGCGAACGTAATTGCTCGGTTAAAAGCTTCAGAGTCTTTTTCACCAATGCCAATTTATTGTTGTCACTCATGCTGCCCGAAACATCAACCAAAAAAACCAAATTGGCAGGTGGTAATTGTTTTGAATCAATATCTTTTGCTTTAATACCAATACGAATGACTTTTGCATTGGCTTGCCAAGGAGAATCTACAGTTTCAATATTGACTGAAAATGGATGCCCCCCTATTGGATTTGGATATTGGTAATCAAAATAATTTACCATTTCCTCAATACGCACAGCATCTTTAGGCGGTAAATTTCCTTCATTTAAGAAACGTCGCACATTTGTATAACTTCCAGTATCCACATCAATACTAAAAGTAGAAATAGGTGCTTGCCCTACACTTTTCACCGAATTTGTTTCAGTTTTTTGATAGTTTTCAGTATTCCCCTCAGTCCCGTAGATACTCGGTGATGGAGCAGGCGAAACCATTTTAGCTGTCGAATTCACTGTAATAGCTTCTACACTTGCAACATTAGCAGAGGTTTCAGCCATATCACTTGATACCATTAGATCTTTGCTACATGCAGTCAGCAATACTGCTGTAATTGACAATGCCAGTACCGCTTTACAGGATGGGGTATTTTTTAATTGTTGATTTTTCATTTTGACACCTATAGGTTACTTTTAAGACTTTACACAGAAAAATACATGAAAATTTAAATTATTAGATGCTTCGAGTGTGATTTCTCAGATGTAGATTTCAGATATATCCACGTTGAAGCACATTTTAGCATTTTGTTATATTATAACGATTAGAATAAAACAATTTATTTGGTTGACATAGATTTATGGTTTTTCTGTAATAAACCACATAGTTGTATATTATTCTCGTATCCAATCATCTCTGTGTATACAAAAACACCACAGAGATGAATTTAAACTTTTGTTTTAGGCTTTTCCTAGATACTACTTACCACTTAGACTGCATTTTGGATTCTGCATAGCTTTCCACACCAAAACGGCATCATGCATAGCTTTGACATCATGCGCTCGCACCATACACGCACCCTGCTGAATAGTCAGTAAATGTGCGGTAACAGAGCCCACAGCACGCTCTCCTGCATCAACTCCACCCAATGCTTCACCAATAAAACGTTTCCGTGACAATGCTGAAAGAATCGGATAGCCCAGTTCCGTTAAACGATAAAATTCATTTAACAACTGTAAATTTTGTTGTGCATTCTTCGCAAAACCAAAGCCCGGATCAATCATGATATTTTCTGAACGCACACCTGCGTGTAAAGCATCATTTACACGCTGCTGCAATTCAATTATTACATCTTGTGTAACGTTGTCATATTGATCCAAATTATTCATAGTGGTCGGCTCACCGCGCATATGCATAATTATCACAGGAATATCCAATTCTGCCGCTGTTTGCAGTGCATTAGGTCTAGACAATGCTCGAACATCATTCCAAATGTGGGCACCCGCTTGAACCGCTGCACGCATCACCTCAGGGGCTGAGGTATCAATCGAAATCACAACATTTAATTTTGCAACCTCCGTAACCACAGGTACAACACGGCGAATTTCTTCCTCAATAGCCACAGCGGATGCTCCTGGACGTGTAGACTCGCCACCCACATCAATCACTGTTGCACCATCTGCAATCATTTGCTTAGCATGAGCAATAGCTTGTGCCACCTCGTTATACTGCCCCCCATCACTAAATGAATCAGGAGTAACATTCAAAATCCCCATAATATGGGGTTGTGATAAATCAAGCGTAAGTTGCCCACATTTCAACGTTTTTTGAGCTAATGGCTTAAGTTGCATCATTCATCCAGCATTCATCAATTATCGTATTTTACCCAATTCTGCTTTTGACATATTAGATCTTTTTCAAAACAATAAATTTTTAGCAAAAAATTGGCAAAAAAAAAGAGCCCTTTACAGGACTCTTTTTACTTTATCTACTTTTTACTCATTAGCTTGCTGGTAATGGTGGTGGTGTAGATGGACCATCGGTAGGAATCACATCTGCCACTGGATTTTCAGCAATATAAACTTTTGGTGGTTGTGGTTCACGACCTTCCATAATGTCACGAATTTGATCACGATCAATCGTTTCCCATTCCATCAAGGCTTTCACCATGGTATGAGCAATATCTTTGTGACTTTCAAGAATATTCCAAGCGACTTTATACTGCTCATCTAAAATGCGACGCACTTCCTGATCAACTTGTTGTTGCGTTGCTTCAGAAATTGTACGGTTACCCATGTTACCAAAGAAACCATTTTGGTTTTCTTCTTCGTAAACCATGACGCCCATCTTTTCAGACATACCGTATTTTGTCACCATTGCACGAGCAAGTTTAGTCGCACGCTCAAAGTCGTTTGATGCACCTGTAGACATTTGCCCCATAAAGATTTCTTCAGCAATACGACCACCAAACAAGATTGAAATTTCATTCAACATTTTGTCACGATAGTTACTGATTTGATCTTGCTCAGGTAGCTGCCAAGTCACACCCAATGCCCAACCACGTGGCATGATCGTTACTTTATGCACAGGGTCTGTACCCGGAAGCACTTCTGCAACAATCGCATGTCCAGACTCATGATAAGCCGTATTACGGCGCTCTTCTTCACGAATGACCATCGACTTACGCTCAGGCCCCATGTAAATTTTATCTTTCGCATCTTCAAAGTCATGCATATCGACAGTGTTCTTATTACGACGTGCAGCAAACAATGCCGCTTCGTTTACAAGATTTGCCAACTGCGCACCCGAGAAGCCAGGTGTACCACGTGCAAGCACTTTTACATCCACACCCGTTACCGAAGGTAACTTTTTAAGATGCACATTTAAAATTTGCTCACGACCCTTAATATCAGGTAAACCCACCATCACTTGACGGTCAAAACGACCTGGACGAAGTAATGCTTTATCGAGTACATCTGCACGGTTTGTTGCAGCAATAACGATAATACCTTCATTACCCTCAAAACCATCCATCTCTACAAGCATTTGGTTTAGGGTTTGCTCACGCTCATCGTGACCACCACCTGTACCTGAACCACGGTGACGACCGACTGCATCAATCTCATCGATAAAAATGATACATGGCGCATGACGTTTCGCTTGCTCAAACATATCACGAACACGGGACGCACCCACACCCACAAACATTTCAACAAAGTCAGAACCAGAAATACTAAAGAACGGAACTTTCGCTTCGCCTGCAATGGCTTTAGCAAGCAACGTTTTACCCGTACCAGGAGGACCAACCATCAAGACACCACGAGGAATCGTTGCACCTAAACGTTTAAAGCGAGAAGGATCTTTCAAGAAATCGACAATTTCAACAACTTCTTGTTTCGCTTCGTCAGCACCAGCAACATCAGCAAAGGTAATTTTGATTTGATCATCAGAAAGCAATTTTGCTTTTGATTTACCAAAGCTCATTGGCCCATTTTTACCGCCTGCACCACCGCCCATGTTACGCATAAAGAACATGAACAATAAAATAATTAAAAGTACAGGGAAACTTGCAATTAATAATTGCATCAACACGCTTTGACGTTGAGGTGCTGTACCCTCAATAACCACATTATTTTTTTGTAGACTTGGCATAAGCTGAGGGTCTTCTACCGCAGGGCGAACACTTTCAAACTTAGTACCATTGGTTTTTTCACCGCTGATTTGCAGACCGTCAATTGTTACTTGCTTAACTTGACCCGCATTTACCTCTGCTACAAATTGTGAATAATTCATAGCATCAGGTTTGTTACGGTCGCTAATGTTGCTGAAAATTAATATCAGCACACCAAGAATAACAAGCCACAGTACGGCATTTTTGAAGAGATCGCTCAAAGCTTTATTCCCATATCAATCTAATTTGATCTTTCAGAAGCGAAAGATCCTTAACAAAAAGCGAGTAATGAATTTCGCAATAAAGTATAAAAAGGTACAAAATGCACAATTTTTAGCTACTTGGCAAGTAAACTTTATGGAGAAATCTTCTTACGGCCTTGTCCAATTAAAAAAACTTCTTTAGAACGTGCGCGTGAAGCTGCAGGTTTTGCTGTCTTCAACACAGTAAAACTATCGACAACCTGTTTTCGGAACTCATCAAAACCTGTGCCCTGAAAGACTTTAACGACAAACTGACCTTTTGGTGATAACACTTTATTTGCAAAATCGAGTGCTAGCTCACAAAGGTAGATCTGACGTGGTTGATCAACAGCCTTATTACCTGATGTATTGGGGGCCATATCTGAAATTACAACGTCTACAACCCGTCCATCTAAAATATTTAACAATTTTTCGAAGACTTCTTCTTCACGAAAATCGCCTTGAAGGAAAGTTACATCGGGTAATGCATCCATCTCTAAAATATCAGAAGCAACCACCAAACCTTTATCACCGACCAATTTACCAGCAATTTGCGACCAACTTCCAGGTGCAGCACCCAAATCCACAACGGTCATTCCAGGCTTAATGATTTTATATTTTTCCTGCATTTCTAACAGTTTATAAGCTGCCCGAGCACGGTAACCTTCCTTTTGTGCTTTCTTTACAAAGTGGTCATCGAGGTGTTCTCTCATCCACACACGACTACTTTTGGATAACTTCTGGTTGGTAATGCGTGTAGCCATATCTCTCTAAAATATAATTGATGTCAACGCTTGATTGTACGTGAAAAATATACGCATTGCAGTATGCATATGTATATAAATGCATCCTAATCTATACGTTTTTCCAAATCATCTTAATCGATTATTTATACAGAATTTACAGCGCAGTGATATGGCTTTTGTTATACTAAGTCGTTTTTAAAATTAGGTTATCTTTAATATGGCGGCTCTATCTATACAAGAACGCAAACGTTTACGTCAAATTGGTCATGCGCTTAATCCTGTTGTAATGACAGGTGGACAAGGCTTGACTGAAAATGTCGTTGAAGAAATTAACCGTGCTCTTGCAGATCACGAACTGATTAAAGTTAAAATTTCAGCTGAAGATCGTGAAGCACGTACAGCAATGATTGCTGAGATTGCCAACAAAACAACGGCTGAAGTTGTGCAAACTATTGGTAAAATTGCATTGCTTTATAAAAAAGCAGCAAAACAAAATGCGAAATTGTCTAATCTTGTTCGTCACGCAAATCTTTCTAACTAATTGCTGAGCTGACGATCGATTATGGCAAGTTATGAACTCAATGCATTTGACCGCCGCTTTCAAAGCATTTCCTTAGTCGGTGCAATTGAGCAGGCAACCCCATTTACATTAAATGTCGGTTTTTGGTTACGCGATCCAAATCAATTTATGATTTATCCTGAAATGGTTGCGTCCAACCCTCGACAAGATTTTTTATGGGAACAAACCTGCTATGAAATCTTTATTGGTATTCAGGGCGATGACGCTTATCGGGAAGTTAATCTCTCCCCTTCCCAAGCATGGCAGGCTTATCAGTTTGAAGAATATCGCTACCCTGAAGACATGCCGCCTAAACCTGCCTACGACATTGAGCTGAATCAACTAAAAAGAACGCATTACGGTTTAAATGTCAGCGTAGATTTAACTGAGTTTATGCTGACACATAAGTTAAAATGGACTGATGTGTATATTGGTTTGTCTGCTGTGTTAAAAACCACACAAGGTGATCAATTTTATGCGATGCAGCATAGTGGTCAACAAGCCGATTTTCATAACAAGCGTGATTGGTTACATACCTTCTAATATACAATTTGTTTTGTGCATACTTAGAAATAAAAAAGTGAGGTCATTGACCCCACTTTTTTATTTTGTATTCGTCAATCATTATTTTGCAGTTACTTTATTCCAAACATCTAATGTATTGGCTTTAGAACGCTTTAATGTTTCAACTAAATTTTCTTTATGTTTTAAAGAAATTTGTACAACATCTTCACGAATTTCTTGAGTCACCTCAGTCAATTCTTTGACCAACACACCACATTCTGCTTTCAAAAATTGAGCGAACTCAAACAAATCACTTTTTGATGTTGAAAATTGCTTTTTGATGATCTCTAAACGCTGTGATGCATCTCGTTTAATCTCTTGCACTGGCTCTTGAATCACTTCCTGAACCACATTTTGCACTTGTTCACTTAGTTGTTCTGCTTCAACTTTTAAATTCGCTTGAGTTTCGTTCACAACACCCACTACTTTTTGTTGTGTTTCTTTACCAAGTTTTTCTAAATTTTCCGCAGTTTCAAGCACAACTTCTTTGATTGCAGCAACGTCTTTTGTTACTTTTTCAGCCACGACTTCTTTTGCTTCGACAACAGCCTGACCGACCTTTTCTTTTGAGATACTCATATTATTTCCCCTGTGATATGAGCCTTTAGCATATCCCGATTAGATAAATTTTAGATTTTGATTTGTCTAACAATTCTTAAATTCTTACATTTTATACACTTAGTTATAGAAAACAGTTAAAGATAAATAGCAAGGGTTTTATCTCGTATTTTCAATAGAAATACAATGGACTTATTAAGGTTTACTGCGTATAATGCCGTGTTAAGTTACAAGCGAGCAGACATGAGGAGGGTAGGATTTAATGAACCTTCCTTTTTTTTCGTCTACTCGCTTTTTTACAGCCCTATTTTTGTGGTTTTAGTTCAGGAGCTTTGGTTTGAGCACCCCAGCAATTTTAGCCCTAGCTGACGGTACCGTTTTTAAAGGTACATCGATCGGCGCTACGGGAAGTACGACTGGTGAAGTCGTTTTTAATACTGCCATGACTGGTTATCAAGAAATCTTGACTGATCCGAGTTATGCACAGCAACTTGTAACTTTAACTTATCCTCATATTGGTAATACTGGTTGTAATGACGAAGACGTTGAGTCTGGTCGCATTCATAAAGTATGGGCGAATGGTTTAATCATTCGTGACCTCCCCCTCCTTCATAGTAATTTCCGTGCCACGCAATCTTTAGGCGAATATTTACAACAACATAATGTCGTTGCGATTGCTGATATTGATACACGTAAATTAACGCGTATTTTACGTGATAAAGGTGCTCAAAATGGTTGCATCTTGGCAGGTGAAAATATCACTGAAGAAGAAGCAATTGCTAAAGCACGTGCATTCGGTGGCTTAAATGGTTTAGACCTTGCTAAAGAATGTTGTGATCCTGACGGTTTTGAATGGACTGAAGGTTCTTGGACTTTAGGTCAAGGTTTCTCCCAACCTGAAGTGAAGTTCCATGTTGTTGCATACGATTATGGTGTCAAAACCAACATCTTACGTATGCTTGCAGACCGCGGTTGTAAGTTGACTGTTGTACCTGCACAAACCCCTGCTGCTGATGTATTGGCACTCAATCCAGATGGCGTGTTCTTGTCTAATGGCCCTGGCGATCCAGCAGCATGTGATTATGCAATTGAAGCGGTGAAAACAATCGTTGAAGATGCTCGCAATGTACCTGTATTTGGTATTTGCTTGGGTCACCAAATTCTTGCCCTAGCATCTGGTGCTAAAACTGTGAAAATGCCTCACGGTCACCACGGTGCAAACCATCCTGTACAGAATATTGAAACTGGTACAGTGATGATTACTTCTCAAAACCATGGCTTCGCAGTGGATGCAGAAACATTACCTGCAAACTTGAAAGCTACGCACAAATCATTGTTCGATCAAACTCTTCAAGGGATTCATCGTACAGACAAACCTGCGTTCAGCTTCCAAGGTCACCCTGAAGCAAGCCCTGGTCCACATGACTGCGCACCGTTGTTCGATCATTTCATCGAACTTATCGAAGCATCTAAGAAGTAATTAAGGAAGCGATCATGGCTAAACGTACAGATATTAAAAGCATCTTAATTATTGGTGCAGGTCCGATTGTCATCGGTCAGGCATGTGAGTTCGATTACTCAGGTGCTCAAGCATGTAAAGCCCTTCGTGAAGAAGGCTATCGTGTTATTTTAGTGAACTCTAACCCAGCGACCATTATGACCGACCCTACAATGGCTGATGCAACGTATATCGAACCGATTACGTGGCAGACTGTTGCAGCCATTATTGAGAAAGAACGCCCTGATGCTGTTCTTCCAACAATGGGCGGTCAAACAGCATTGAACTGTGCGCTTGCACTTGATGCAAATGGCATTTTAGAAAAATTCAATGTTGAATTGATCGGTGCGAGCAAAGAAGCGATTGAAAAAGCTGAAGATCGCAAACTGTTCGATATCGCAATGCGTAAAATTGGTCTTGAATGTCCAAAAGCTGATATTGCAGAATCAATGGAAGAAGCTTTAGAAATTCAAGCACGTTTCGGCTTCCCAGTGATTATCCGTCCATCATTCACCATGGGTGGTTCAGGTGGCGGTATTGCTTACAATAAAGAAGAATTCATTGAAATCTGTGAACGTGGATTCGATCTTTCTCCGACTAAACAGTTATTGATTGATGAATCTTTAATTGGTTGGAAAGAGTACGAAATGGAAGTTGTTCGTGACAAAAACGACAACTGCATCATTGTATGTACCATTGAAAACTTTGACCCAATGGGCGTGCATACAGGTGATTCAATCACTGTTGCTCCTGCACAAACATTGACAGATAAAGAATTCCAATTACTTCGTAATGCATCTTTAGCAGTACTTCGTGAAATTGGTGTAGAAACAGGCGGTTCAAACGTACAGTTCGGTATTTGTCCAAATACAGGTCGTATGGTTGTGATCGAGATGAACCCACGTGTATCACGTTCATCTGCACTTGCATCTAAAGCAACGGGTTTCCCAATTGCGAAAATTGCTGCGAAATTGGCTGTTGGTTATACCCTTGATGAATTGAAAAATGACATCACTGGCGGTACAACACCTGCGTCATTCGAACCTGCAATTGACTATGTTGTAACGAAAATTCCTCGCTTTAACTTCGAGAAATTCCCGCAAGCTGACGCAACTTTGACGACTCAGATGAAATCTGTCGGTGAAGTAATGGCGATTGGTCGTAACTTCCAAGAATCTGTACAAAAAGCACTTCGTGGTCTTGAAGTCGGTGTATCTGGTTTTGATGAAAAGATCGCTGTGGGTACTGAAGGAGCACGCGAAAAAATTCTTCAAGAACTCCGTGTTCCGGGTGCTGAGCGTATTTGGTACGTTGCAGATGCATTCCGTCACGGTTTCACTCTAGATGAAGTGTTTACTGCAACAAACATTGACCGTTGGTTCTTGATTCAAATCGAAGACATCATTAAATCTGAAGAACAAATCAAAACTCTAGGTTTTGGTGATTTGAATGCGGACAACATCCGTTCGTTCAAACGTAAAGGTTTGTCTGATCTTCGTATTGCAGACTTGATGGGTATTTCACAAAAACAATTCCGTAAACATCGTTGGAACTTGGGTGTTACCCCTGTTTACAAACGTGTTGATACGTGTGCTGCTGAATTCGAATCTGACACAGCGTATATGTATTCAACTTACGATGATGAATGTGAAGCAAATCCATCGACTAAAGACAAGATCATGGTGATCGGTGGCGGTCCTAACCGTATTGGTCAAGGTATCGAGTTCGATTACTGTTGTGTACACGCGGCACTTGCAATGCGTGAAGACGGCTACGAAACAATCATGGTGAACTGTAACCCTGAAACTGTTTCTACCGATTATGACACTTCTGATCGTTTGTACTTCGAACCGATTACACTTGAAGATGTATTGGAAATTGTACGCATCGAGAAGCCTAAAGGCATTATCGTGCAGTACGGCGGTCAAACACCTTTAAAATTGGCTCGTGCTTTAGAAGAAGCTGGTGCTCCAATTATCGGTACATCACCTGATGCAATTGACCGCGCAGAAGACCGTGAACGTTTCCAACAAATGATTCAACGTCTGCAACTTCGTCAACCAAACAACAGCATTGTTAAATCTGCTGAAGAAGGTATGGCTGAAGCAGCGAAAGTTGGCTATCCACTTGTGGTACGTCCATCATACGTTCTTGGTGGTCGTGCGATGGAAATCGTATACAACGATGATGAACTTAAACGCTACTTACGTGATGCGGTTCAAGCATCAAATGAAGCACCTGTTCTTCTTGACCGTTTCTTAGATGATGCAATTGAAGTTGACGTAGACTGCGTATCTGACGGTAAAGACGTTGTGATCGGCGGCATCATGCAGCATATCGAACAAGCAGGCATTCACTCAGGTGACTCAGCATGTTCTATTCCTCCGTACTCTTTATCTCAAGAAGTTCAGGATGATATGCGTCGTCAAACCATTGCTATGGCGAAAGAGCTTGGCGTAATTGGTTTGATGAACGTACAGTTTGCTGTAAAAGGCACTGACGTTTACATCTTAGAAGTGAATCCACGTGCATCACGTACTGTACCGTTCGTTTCTAAATGTATCGGTGAATCATTAGCGAAAGTTGCTGCACGTTGTATGGCGGGTCAATCTTTAGAATCTCAAGGATTCACGAAAGAAATTATCCCTACATATTTCTCAGTAAAAGAAGCAGTATTCCCTTTCAATAAGTTCCCTGGTGTTGACCCAATTCTTGGCCCTGAGATGAAATCTACAGGCGAAGTGATGGGTGTGGGTAAAACTTTTGGTGAAGCATTCTACAAAGCTGTTTTAGGCGCAAACGAGCGTTTACCAGGTCTTCCAACAGAAGGTGAAGTAAAACACGCATTTATTTCTGTTCGTGATTCAGATAAGCCTCGTGCTGTAGGTATTGCGAAACAACTTGCAGGTTTTGGCTTTAAAATTCTTGCGACTGGTGGTACTTTTGATATTATCCAAGAAGCTGGTATTGAATGTGAACGTGTAAATAAAGTCACTGAAGGTCGTCCAAACATCGTGGACCGCTTGAAAAATGGCGAAATTCACCTCATTATCAATACAACTGAAGGCAAACAAGCGCAACAGGATTCATTCTCAATCCGCCGTTCTGCACTTCAAGGCAAGGTTTACCATACAACGACTTTGAATGGTGCCGATGCAGTTTGCCAAGCTTTAGCGATTAAATTACCAATGGATGTTTATCGTTTGCAAGATTTACAAACTGTAGGTTAATTCGTTTACCGAGAAGTCCCGCTACCTCTCGGTGGCGGGCTTTTTTTCATTTATAAACCTGTATTTTTAAAATACCAAAACTTGAGGGACAACTATGAAACGTTATCCTATGACTCCTGAAGGCAAAATTGCCCTAGAGAAAGAATTACAGCAACTTAAAAGTGTTGATCGTCCACGTATTATTGCTGCCATTGCAGAAGCACGTGAACATGGGGATTTGAAAGAAAATGCTGAATACCATGCTGCTCGTGAGCAACAAGGTTTCTGTGAAGGTCGCATCCAAGACATTGAAGGCAAACTCGGTGCAGTTCAAGAAATTGATGTGAAAACACTTGAGCAAAATGGCCGTGTGGTTTTTGGTGTGACTGTGACGATCGAAAACTTAGACACCGAAGAACAAAAGACTTATAAGATTGTTGGTGATGATGAGGCAGATTTTAAAATCAATAAAATCTCAGTGAATTCACCCATTGCGCGTGGTCTTTTAAGCAAAAGTGAAGGCGATGAAGCAAAAATTCAAACACCAAATGGTGAAGTTGAATACGAAATTGTGAAAGTTGAATATCTTTAATATTTAAGCATAAAAATTCCAATTTCAGCCCCTCTTTTGAGGGGTTTTGTTTTTTATATGACCATAAAATGCATTTTTTTATATCATATCAGTCATTGTTAAATTTCTACATTACATTAAAGTCTTTACCAATAACAACAATCTAGGACGAATATGAAAGCAGGACGAATCAGCCGCACAGCAGAAGCCGCAGCCGCATTACGTGCCAATCATCATCAAAATAGCTCAAATCCTGTTTTTTCAGACCCTTATGCTTTTGAAATGACCAATGGCCGTTGGCGCAAATTATTGTCTAATCCGATTTTTTGTAAATTTTTAAATTCTGCCCCACTCAATCAATCTCTAGGTAGACTCACGGCTCAGGTCGTTGGGCGCTCAATATATGCAGAAGATTGGCTATTGGAAGCATTGGATAGAGGAGAAATTTTACAATATGTTTTAGTCGGGGCAGGATTGGATTCTTTTGTATTACGCATGGCTGAACAATATCCTGAATTAAAGATATTTGAAGTTGATCATCCTGACACACAAAAAATCAAAATTCATAAATTAAAAAAACTAGGCACAATTCCAAGTAATGTTGAATTTGTCAGTATTGATTTTGAAAAAGAAAAAATATCTGACGCCCTTCTTCGTAGTTCATATGACAGCAAAATGCCCGCATTCTTCTCGTGGTTAGGCACCACCCACTATTTAAAACCCGAAACAACATTGGCAACTTTACAAAATATTGCCTCTATCGCACACTTAAACAGTGAAGTTGTGATGGATTATTCGATTGATTATAAGCAGTTGCAGGGGATTGAACGAATCGGTAGTTTTGCAATTGCACAATTTACACGTTTTTTAAAAGAGCCTTTAATCGGTACTTTTACATCGGAACATTTACACCAAACCGTTGAAAAAATGGGTTATGTCGTTTTGGAAGATTTATCTGGGACAGAGATTACTAAACGTTATTTTCATCAACGTGCTGATCAGATTCGTCATACGCAAGCAACTCATTTAATTCATTTACAGATTGTTTAGACTTTTGAGCGCAGTCATATAAAATAAGCATACTCTCCTCCTGCCGCGCTTTATATGACTGATTCAATTAATTCACCAGTGAAACATTGGTGTGAATTTGAGTTTATTTCCAAAACAGTGAAAAATCCAAATATTCACATTAAAGGAAATTATTCTTATTATTCTGCTTATTGGGATCAAGGATTTGAGCGTTGTGTAGTGCGCTATCTGCATGATAAACCTGCAACCACAGAGAAACCGATTGATCAGCTTTATATTGGAAATTTCGTCTGTTTCGGTGCTGAATGTGTAATTATGATGGGCGGTAATCAGTTACATCGCCCAGACTGGATTTCTACTTTTCCTTTTGATACGCGTAGTTTTGTACCCGCAGGCGATACAATCATTGCTGATGGCTGTTGGATTGGCAGCCGTGCCATGATCATGCAAGGTGTAACACTGGGTGAAGGTGCTGTAGTTGCTACAGGTGCAGTAGTCACGCAAAATGTTCCGCCTTATGCTGTCGTTGGTGGCGTTCCTGCCAAAGTGATTAAGTATCGTTTTTCTGATGAAGATATAGAAAAACTGCTTTCCCTCAAACTGTATGAAATGGATGAAAAGCAGTTTTTGAAGATGCGGGATGTGTTGCAAACGGAGGATACTCAATACTTAATCAAGCATCTCCAAAAACTCCATTTTGAATATATTGCTTCCAATCACGAATAAAATAAGCTGAATTCTCTAATTTCTTTATTGAATATTGTTCAAGAAATCTTTTTAAAACAATTTCCTTATCTTCCCTTTGCCCTGCTGTATTATAATTTCTATCGAAACTTTGTATTTTCTCTAAATAATCCAAGAAAAAAACTTGATTAATATTAAATTCAGAAGATAGTTTTGTACGGATAAAGTGCTCTTTTGTCACATATCTATCATCCCCTCGAAAATAGGTGAAAAGAATATCGACTATACTATTAAAATTTAATAAGTTTGTACTCAATGTTTGATCAAATAACAAAACCATTAAAAGCATGTTCATCATATTATTATTGGTTCTTAATAAAGCATACTGATTAATTTTTTTAATTAACTCACGAGAATTCAGTTTTTTCAATAATTGTAATCCAAGTACTAAAAAGTAAAACTGATTTACAATTTCTACACTTTCCAACTCATCAATTCTAAATAACTGTTCTTTAATTATGTATTCATACATTTTTGAGTCATTAATTTCAGCAAACTTTATGGTGAAATCTACAAATTTTTCTAAGTAATCACCATTCATTTCTGAGTCATAGCCATAAAAACTTTTTACAGACTGTAATAATTGGGGCTTATTCATCACTAAAACAAAAACTATTTTAGGAATATCAAAAAAATGTTTAATCCGCTCAATTAAACGAATGGCAAAATCAGGACGACAACGATCAAGTTCATCAATAATAAAAACGAGTGGTCTATCTAATTCTTCAGCTAATTTCGCTAGTTCTTGTTTAAATGCATGTAATGTATTTTTATCAGCTTCATGATTTTCAATTTTTGCTTCGATGCTTTCTTTAATTTTATCTCCGAGCTGATCAGTTGCAGATTCAATAACTTTTTCACCTGATTCATGAATCTGTTGCGCTAAAGTTCCCAATACTCCACCACTAATTAGATTTAATCCTAGTGTTAAAAGTACTTTTGGTAAACTTGGTAACAATGCATGATAGGCAGCGGCTGCTTTTTCTTTAAAGGTATTAATATGACTTTGATCAACATCACCATCTTTGGATAAACAACTTGTAATCTCAGAAGAAATTACTAAAAAAGGATCTTCCAAATAGTCATTTGCAAAAGCATCTAAATAAATTACGTTGTGATTTTCTTCTAAATGCTTCTTCCAATGTCGAACAAACCAAGTTTTCCCTTCGCCCCAACGAGCATCTAAAGCCAGTACAGCGCCACAATTTAAACGATCAACATAATTAGTGAGTTGCACACCTAAACGCTTCCGATCCCAAAGATCACCATCCCATGCCTGTTCAATATTATCTAGATTTGTACGTTGCCAATTGAGTTGATTTTGATCAGTCATTAGTTATTCATTATCATTAGATTAAATCTATTATGACCAAATTAAATTCATATTAAATAAATATTTACCACTGCACTCAAATAAAAGTTTCTCAGCTTTTCGAACCAACATACACGCCATATAATTTAACACATCATAAAAATGTATTTTTCATCACAAATTGAATTAAAAATTTAAATAATCATTCTACAAATAAATTCAAGTAACTAATTTTATTTGTTATTTCTATTAATAAAATAAATAAATCCCGATAAATTTACGTGGTTTTATTCTTATCATATTCAAGTTATGATGAATGTATAAACAGTTTTAGAACAGAACTGTATAAAAATTATTTACATTCAAATTAGGAGAATATCCATGACTTATCAAACAATTCTTGTACCGATTGATGGCTCCGAAACTTCACTATCCGTTATTCCTCATGTTGTTGAATTTGCAAAAGCATTTAACAGTAAAGTGATTGTTGCAGAAGTCATGACACTTGATCCCTATATTGCTGCCGAGTACCTATCAGGTCAGCAAAGTAATATGCTGATTGAACGTGCCCGTAAATTTATTGAAGATAATCTCAATACAGCCAAACAAAAGTTTGTAGATGCTGGTGTGGATGTTCAGACACAGATTCTTGAAGGTGAAAGCATCCATAAAACTATTACTAAAGCCATTGATACACTCAATATTGATTTAGTGATTTTAAGCTCGAATGGTCGTTCAGGCTTTCAAAAGTTTATTTTAGGTAGTGTTGCACAAAAACTTGTAACAGAATTAACAGTGCCTGTCATGATCATCAAAAAATCAGCTTAATCAAAACGTGATCTTAAGTATTTTCATTCTATTTGGATCACGTATTATTTTTACTAAATTCTGAGGATAAATAAAAAGTATTTAAGGTAACCAAGCAAACTGCTTTAAATTTACTCGACCATTGAGTACAACAACACCCTCGCTGAGCAATAAGATCTGTTGAAGATGATCACCATGTTCAGTCAGTTGAGTTGTACTCATTTTCCCTTGTGAATTGATCACACGATGCCAAGGAATAGCTGTCCTATCCTCAATCTGTCCTAAAACTCGTCCAACCAATCGTGCATGTTTTGGCAAGCCTGCCAATTTTGCAATTTGTCCATAACTTGCAACTTTACCTTTTGGAATTTGGCTAACTACAGCTAAAATCATTTGTGCAAGTTCATTCGACATCTTTGAATCTCATCTGCATTGGCATAATATTTAGGTTAAAATTAAATTCAAGCGAATGCAATTAGAATCATTTTCTACTAACTTAATAAAACACATATTAAAAACAACAAGAGTAATTAGCATGAAACGGACATTCAAAAAACTTATTCTTTCCATTGCTTTAAGCATGGGAACTGTAGGTAGCATCAGCCTAATCAACCAAACACACGCAGCTTCTGCGACTATTGATATCCAAAGTGTTTTACAACAAGAGCGTACTTGGGCTGGTTTACAAAGTAAACGCTTAAAAGTAGCTGACATTGATTGGGCTTATAGTGAAGGTGGTCAAGTTGGTAAACCAACGCTTATGCTTGTACATGGTCTTGCTGGTAGTCGAGACAATTGGAATCGTTTAGCACGCTATTTAACGCCTTATTATCATGTCATTATTCCAGATTTACCTGGACAAGGTGACAGTAAAGTTACTGCAGACTTTGATTATTCTATTCCGAATATGACTGAAAAACTGCGCCGTTTTGCAGAAGCCGCTAAAATTGAAAATGGCTTACATGTTGCAGGTCATTCAATGGGCGGCTCAATTGCTCTTCTGTATGCCGCACAATACCCCGTTGATAGTAAGTCTTTGTTTTTAATCGATAGTGCTGGTGTTTTTAAATCAGCAAATACACCTTATTTAAAAGACCCAACGTCTTTACGTAATATGATTGTTTCAAAGCCAGGCGATTTAGATCGTTTACTTAAAATTGCCACCAATATACCCCCATTTATTCCTAAAGAATTGAAAGACTCTCAGGAAAAATTAATGATTTCTCAATCTGCCAATACCAGTAAATTGGTTGAACAATTAATTTTGATGTCAAAAGTCTATACGCCGGATACCTTTGCTTTAGCTGCACGTAGTATTGATCAACCTGTACTAATAGCATGGGGTGAAAAGGATCAAATTATTAACGTTGAAGCTGCTACAGAACTAAAAGGCTTACTCAAAAATTCAAAAGACCCAATTATCTTAAAAGGTGTAGGTCATATGCCATTATTGGAACAAGAACAATTGCTGGTTAAGCCGTATTTAGATTTTTTGAGTACGGTTAAATAATATTATGATAAATCCCGTTGATTTTTAGCCAACGGGATTTTGTTGGATTCCATTCATATGATAATAAAAACTAGTACCTTGTAATGTTGCATTTTCCAAATAGACAATAAAATATGATCATTTTTTTATCTTTTAGTAACGGTAATAATTTTTGAAACGTAAGTTTAAAATTTAATTCATCACGAATATTACCGCATATCACAGCCCATGATCTGCTCATAAGGACTTTTCATCTTTCAAATTAAGTGGAAGAAAATTATTCAAGAATGGTAATTTTGCATTAACAGCTAACCATTCATAGTATTTCACTTGAGCACAAGCCACCGGATAAGCCATAAAACCAATACCAGGGCCAGAATTCACTTCATAGATCATAACTTCACCATCTTGTGAAATCCCTAAATCTAAACCAAGCGAATCAAGACGCCATGCATAAAGTTTTTGAAATTGGTTAGTAAATACTTTGAATAAGTTTTTTAATTCTTCATTAATTTCCTTAAAACATTTAGGATAAAACTGCTCTAAAAAAAGTTGTTCTCTTGTCGTAATTAATGCACCTTGCATACCATTTGTAATATCTGATGCCTTGCTTAAATTAACATACGGAAATATTTTAATTAATTGCCATTGCCCATTTTGACCACGAGTTATATGCATTCTAAAGACTGTCCCATGTCCTAAATTTGTTTCACTTAAAAAATATGGACTAAAATTAAAACTTTTACCTTTTTTCAAGATATCATTAAAAAAACTCTCAATACCTTCATTTTTAATATTTTTTTCTTCAGACAAATGTTTAACTAAATATCCTTGTTCTTGTAATTCAATAGTATATATTCCTTTGCCCTGATTACTTGCTCCTGGCTTAGCAATAATTTTTTTATGTAATGTAATAAATTCAATAAAATGTTCTAATGTTGTGATATTAATTACTTGTAGTAAATATTTTTTAAAATTATCTACTCGTTTCATTCTGTCATAAACTTGCTGCTTTGTTCCTATACGGTGATTTGTAAATGGTATTATTTCAGAAAGTTTATTATATATAGCTACATCTTCTTTTTTTACAGCAAGCCTATTTTGAATAACTACAGGAAAGTCAAAAAAACCTTTGATTATTTCATTTTTTTCTAAAGTAATACCTTTTATTTTTTTATTTTCAAAGTCAACATCAGCGGCCGTAAAAATATAAGCTTCATGTCCATGTTCATGTGCAACATTAATAAATATACGTTCAACTTCTGTTACAGCTCTATTCGGCTTTAAAATACCAAAAATCATTTTTATTTCCTTAATTAATTTTATTTTAAATATCAAAATAATTAATATACGCCACATAACCCGACAAGTTATGCTCTTGATCATCTATACGTGTACGTAAACGATCATGCCGAACATAAAAGCCATGTAATATATTTTTAGGTTTTTGCATATACATTGCAACTTCTGGATAGAAGAAACCATTTCTCTGAAATTCAACGCGTAATTGAATTAACTCTTTTAATTCTTCAAATTTTGCTGACTTCAATAACTCAGTAAAACCCTGCTCTTCCATACGTACTAGCATTTTATAAGCAGACATCATCATTTCTAAGAGTGTCGCATATACAGTTTGACGATTACGTATAAAATCCATATGCTTTAAATAATTGTTTAAACCGAATTGAAAATATTTTTCTTCAGGACATATTTTTGTCAGCTCATTAGTACAATAACTTAACCAATGATCATGATATTTATCATAATTTTTCGAAATAAAATGTTCAAACATCAATTTAACTGTATCTAATAAAACTGTGTTCTTATTGATTTGATACAATCGTAACAATGCTAATGCTGCTTCACCATCGTAATACACGATTCGAAATTTATCTTTTATTTCTAATGATGGATAATTCAAAATATGAGTCGTTTCACCTTGCTCATCAATCATCGTCTGAATACCTTTTGCAAGTGATTCAGCATATTTTTGATAACGATTATCTTGTGTAATTTCTTGATATTTTGTCAGCATTAAAATAGCGGCAGCATTAGAACCCAACTTAATCTCAGGTTCATCATCTAACCCATCGATCATGTATGCTGTACCCAATTGTGGCTCTTTATAAAAATGCGTTAAAGCATAATCTATCGATTGATGAATTTTAAACCAGTATTGTTCTTGCTTATTTATCTCAAATGTCTCAATAAGTGCATATAAAGAAGTACAATGGCGTACTGTATTATAACTTTTAATTTCACGGTTATATGCAGGAAAGTACCCATAAATAAAGCGACCATTATCCTTAATTTGATCATGTAGAAATGCTGCATTTTTTTCAATCATTTGGATAATATGATCTTTATTATTATTTTCATCAATATAACGTACACCATTTTGGCAACCACCTGTTTGAAGCTCAATAAACTGCTGCTTTTCGTAAATAGCAGATTGAGTATCAAATAAGTAAACTTTTTTTATTTTTTTAAAATCAAATTTTTCAGTTAATTTTCCATATTTTTTATCTAGAGTCGTTTTTAAATTTTTTTCGTCAATAAAATTAGGCTCATTATAAATAACTCCACGAATTACGGATCTTCCATATATTTCTTGTTCAAGTAAGCAAATTCCAAACTGCGCATCAAAGCTAATCCCTTTACGAAAATGATTATTATGTACTTGAGTTTCAATTTCTGTAACAACATCCCCCCATTCCTTTTCTTTTATATTTTGAACAAGATCAAGTTTAATGTATTCAATACTCGCATTACTTTTTGAAAATGATTTATCAATATAAACAATTGCTCTTTTTATTACTTTGGTTAAATCCACATCAGTTGTTGACCAAACCTTGCAACGAGTTTCAGCATTGCCGAGTGAAATAAATAATGTTTTAAACGTATTATTGTTTGTGAATCTCTGTTCAATCCACTCAACTAGTTTTCTTTTAAATTCAATTTGTTCTAAATATTTCAGTGTCATTGTTTTCGCCATTTCACATGGTTTTATTAAATAATGTTAAATATATCACATTTTTTCATTTATATTTTTTTCACATATAAAAATGATTTAACAAATCATATTCTCTTATATGTTTTTCATCATAAAAAACAATTTCTTATCGTTTAAAACTTTTTTAGTGTTACCTTCATCATTTCTGATATTAAAAAATTCGCAAAATTATACGTCTTACCTTTAAGACCTACGCCAGTACACTCATTCAATTTGCTCATTCGGCTTAACACAAGAATATACTTACATCTTTAATTTTTATCGCTTTTCTTATTTCACATATATTTATGCAAATTCAATATATCCTTTGTTATTATTGAAAAATACTTTATTTTTGATGTTAATTCACTATAATTATTTTTCAAAGATGAACAATAAAAATCTAAAAAATTATGGGGATAAAGGGATGTCACAACAAATCACAAATCATGAAATTTTAACGTGTTTTAAAAATAAACTTATTCCACTTTCTAATAATTTAACAGAAATGCTCAACGAACACTTCAGTCATCAAACTGAAAGGCGCGGATGTGGTTTCACACAAGCAACTCGTGTGATTGCTGAATTTATCAATCAGGAACGTGAAGAAACTGATTTTAAAGATTTTCGTATGTTTCAAGATTATGATACTCGTGCACTAAGAACGATAACATCCTCAGCAAAATCATATGACTTAGAATTAAATGGTTGGCGCAATCTACATTTACAAGCAAATGTAATCAATTTTCTAAACACATATCCCAAGCAAGATTTTTTCACTGACGCTCTGCAAAAAGAGTTTAAGTTTCAACAAGATTTGAATAATATTCATCAATGTGTTGAGTTTGAAGAAAGCAAATTACTGTGTAACTTTTTAGAAGATATTATTTTAAGAAAAACACAAAAAGAAACTGGTTTACTTGAACTTAAGAATTTAAATGAAAAACCCAAAGTTGGTTCCTGCCCAATGGCGGAAAATTTTTTCTTAAAAATCGCACATGGTCGTCTATTACGTCAAGGGTTAATCAATATTTTTACTGATGATAATAATCGACCTATTTTGATGGAAAAACTCAAAATGGGTGATGATCATTCATGCATTAACCTCGTTCCTGTTATGATGAATGGGATTCGAATTCCATCTGGTAGCCTTTTTTCAGTACAATACAATGAGGAACTACTTCACAAAAATGCAAATAAACATTATAAAGGTTATATTATACCCATTTCTGAAGTCGATGGTTTTTGGTTCTTAAGATTAACTACTCTGTCTATTTCTCCAGAAAATCGTGCAAGAGCATTCAATGCACATTATAAACAGCAAGTTGATAATGGACTTTTTAGCCCAGGTACAACGCTGCTAGAACAGTTAACGAAAATTGCTGAAGAACAAATTTAATGTAGGTGCCCTCTTATGCTGAAAGCATGTTATTCCTCACGATATTATGCGACTACGCACACAAATAGCATGGAAAAGCTCACTGCTGTTGCCGAAGTACTTGAACAAGATCAACTAGCTGATTTGGTCGACCCTGAAAGTATTGATCCACGTATTTTATACTCAATTCATGATCCAGCTTATGTTCGCGCATTTTTAACAGGAAAACGCCCACTTGCGACTATGCAAGGTTTTAAAAATTGGTCACCACAATTTCGGGAAGCCATTTTATCCATTCAAGCAGGTCAATTATTGGCAACGAGTTTGGCACTCAAAAATGGTATTTCAGCGAATATCGCTCAAGGATTTCATCATGCCGTCTATGCCCACGGCAATGCCTATTGTACGTTTAATGGTTTAGCTTTAATCGCTAAACAATTCCCGCATAAAAAAATCTTTATTCTCGATTGCGATCAACATGGCGGTAATGGTACAGCCGAATATTCACTGACCATGAAAAACCTCTATAATTTTAGTATTTATGGTTTAGCTTTTGGTTGTACGACCAATGAACGTAGCACAACCCGCCCGATTCACAATCAAAAAGGCAATTTCGATCAATATTCTGAAGCGATTGTGGAAGGTTTTGAACATGCCATTGATTGGCAAGCTGATCTCATTATTTACCAAGCAGGAATGGATTGTCATCAAAATGACCGTTGTGGCTCTAAATGGTTTACCACTGAAATGCTCTATGAGCGAGATTTGATGGTGTTTAAACTTGCGAAAAAATATAATATTCCCATTATGTTTGTGCTTGCTGGTGGTTATCAAAAATTGGAAACGCTTGTACCTTTACACGTCAACACTTTCAAGGCTGCTAACGAAGTTTATTTCAATACATTATCTTAAATGAAATATAATTATAATTATTTATAAAAAAGCCAGATTACAATCTGGCTTTTTTATCTTTCAATGATTTTAATTCTTAGAAATTATTTGGATTTTCCAAACGCTTCACTTCTTGCGCTTTACTTGGATGATGTACGGTTGCCACACCATCATCAGTTTTTTGATCAACAATGGCTTCTGGGTTATAGATAACAATAGTTTCATTCCCATAAGCATCTTCTCCGACAATATATTTAAATCCTTTACGATTCATCTTATTACACATACGTTGATACCACCCTTTGAAGCCTTGTTTTTCTTCACTTGGGTTGTAATAAAATGCATTCATTACCGCAGGTAAGCCTAGCCCACAGACAATTCCAGATAGTAATACACTAATAAATGTATAACCAATCAAAATACTGCTGTATTGGCTCAGCTCAGGCACGTTAGCCACAGCAAGAATCAGTGCAAGTGAAATCCCTCCACGAACCCCGCCCCAAGATAAAATAGCTAAACTACCATTATAACTTTTCATACGGAACGATGGGAAAAATGCAAATGCCAAAAAGTTTGCAGCAAAACGTGAAAGGTGTAGAGCAAAGAAAGCAACAATACCGCCTAAAATTAAGCTTGTACTCAAATCTAAAATAAAGATTTCTAGCCCAATAAGGGTAAAGAGAAATGAATTGATAATGCCTTCAACGGTATGCCAAAAATGGTTTACTTCTCGAATTTCACGATCTTGTAAAATCTCTTTCCATTTATTCCCAACAATTAAACCACCAATCACGCAGGCAATAGGTGCAGAGGCGTGAGCAAATAAAGCCACCAAATATGAGCCACATGCCAACAATGCAGTTGTTAATATCAGCGATTCCATTTCATGCTTACCACGGAGTAAACGTAAAATCCCAAGACCAAATGCCCAACCAATAATGACCGCAACGACAATTTCATACAGCAATGTTTGTAAGGTCGCAATCAAACTAAAATGCTCACCTTCCAACACATTCAATAACGTCATAAATACTGCAATACACATGGCATCGTTAAACAAAGATTCGCCTTCAAGCTTTACAATTAAATGGTGTGGCGCACGAACCGAGCTTAGTACACCTTTAATTCCAATTGGATCCGTTGCACCTAAGGCAGAACCTAGTAATAGCAATACCAAAATAGGTACAGGATTACCTGTTAAATACTGAAAGCCAAACACTAAACCTGCAAAAAATAAGGCACAAAGTACTAATGCAATGGTGGCAAGAATACTAATTGGCTTCCAATAACTACGTAAATCTGAGACTTTAAATTTCAGTGCGGATGATGTCAGAATGAAACAAATCACGCCATTAACTAAAAAATCATAAAAATCGATATGACGTACAGCTTCCTCAATATTATGAATATTAATAGAGACAAACTGATTTCCATTCAGCAGACTTGCTCCCCATTGCAATAGAAAGACAAAAATAGCCGAAACAAGTGGTACACCAATTGCCTGAGGAAATCCTAAAATACGTTTATTAAATATTGTTGTCGCAATGGATAATGCAAAAACGACTGTAAAAACTTGAAGAAAGAAATAATTACCCATGCGCGCCCTAATCTTTAATTGTGATTGATAATGAATGCCACAACATTTCCTAAATGAATAGAAAAATACCTACCATTCAACAAAAATATAATTTTACAAAAAATAGTAAACCACGTCGCATTTCCCGTTTATTTTTTAACATAAAAACTACTTTTTTCTCATACTCCCTGATGAAAAAATGCAATCCGATTATTTTTTACATAAAATTATTTTCAGCTTACAAATCGAGTTAAACTACCTGCATTACGATTTTTTGATCGTACTCCTGTTTCTGTGATATTCAATATGACTTTTAAAATGTTGTTCCGTTGTTTTTACGCTTTTGTTCTCATTTTAATTACAACCATGCTCATTTGGACTTGTGTTGTTAAAACACTTGAACTCACTCGCTCAAGTAATACTCCTGATCATGTTTCAACATTCAGTTCAAATACTCAAACAGAATATCGTTTGCTCAGTAACAATCAAAAGCCCGACAAAAAGTTATGGATTGTGATTAAAAATCAAGGATATATCGCTGAGTTAAATTGTGAACATTACCTAAAAATCTTATGCACCGATCAAGACAATCAACATCCATTCCGAAGAATTGATGATGTAACAGTTCAACGCTTTAATGACAAATATTATATTCAAGAGATGAGCTATACCAACACCCAAAATATGCAGCAAAATACTGTAAAATTTTCAGCTCAAGATATTCAATCTTTTCACCAAGCTGATCTCATTACTTTACGTAATCAGATCATTACTTTAAGTTTATTTGCTTTATTTGCACTATATGTTTGTTATCGAATTTTGCGAGACTTCCGAAAATTTTTAAATAAGTAATTTTATTTTCCTCATAAAAAAAGAGAGTACAAATACTCTCTTTTTATTCAAATATTTAAATCTTAAGATTTAAATGTGTCACACGCATTCACATCGCCACTTTTTAAACCAGTTTGAAACCATTGCATACGCTGTGCACTTGTACCATGCGTGAAACTATCTGGTACAGCTATACCCCGTGCTTTTTTCTGCAAATAATCATCGCCGATTTTATGTGCAGCATCCATCGCTTCTTCCACATCACCCTGATCTAAAAATTGCGTTTTTTGCTGTGTTTTATTCGCCCAAATACCCGCAAAACAATCGGCTTGCAACTCTAAACGCACAGACAATTGATTGCCTTGTACTTGACTCGCTTGTTGACGTGCTTTTTGTACTTGCGATGAAATGCCTAATAAGTTTTGTACATGATGTCCAACCTCATGTGCAATCACATAAGCCTGTGCAAAATCACCAGCCTCATCACGTGTTGAAAGCTCAGTCTGATTTTGCTCACCCGAAATATCCATTTGCTGACGCATTTCACGAAAAAAAGTGGTATCCAAATAAACCGTTTGATCGGCAGGACAATAAAATGGTCCCATTGCGGATTCAGCCGAACCACATGCAGAACGATCCCGACCACTAAACATCACCAATTTCGGTGGACTATATTGTGCACCTTGTTGTTGAAAAATTTGTGTCCATGCATCTTCCGTATCTGCTAAAACTGTACCAACAAATGCTAAAGATTCTTTCTGCTCAGCTGTCATATTTTCAGGTGATGCACCTTGTGTTTGCTGACTTGAAGTCACTTGTTTAGTCGCTTGATAGGCCATTTGAGGATCAACCCCAAAAAACTTCCATGCTACAAAGGCAACAATTAAACCTAAAATACTAATGCCACCAGCCTTTGCACCACCACCACCTCGACGATCTTCAACATTTTCGCTAACACGTCGCCCTTTCCAACGCATAATTTTTATCCTTATTTTTAGCCGTTGCCTTGATCATAACTGATCTATTCAATTTTATACCGTTTTCGATGATGAACGGATTTTCTGAATCAAACCAATCACCAATACAACCACTAAACCAGCAATAAAACCAACCACAAAATTGATAAAAGTCGGCGTGATTGCCCCAATAATATTTCCAATCGCAGGAATCAGCTCCACATGATCTACAGCTTCTTCTGTCCAATGATGAAAGGTTGAAATTGCATGGGTAATAATCCCCCCCCCCACAAGGAACATCGCAATCGTGCCAACAATCGTTAATGTTTTCATTAACTTTGGTGCAAATGCCAATAATCCACGCCCAATTTTTTGTTTAACACTTGATGCCTGTTCAGTTAAATACAAGCCCAAATCGTCAATTTTCACAATCATAGCAACAAAACCATAAACGCCAATTGTCATACCAATGGCAATCACTGAAAGTACGATGAGTTTCGTGCTAAACGTTGCTGCAACAACTGTTCCAAGTGAAATTACCACAATTTCAGCCGAAAGAATAAAGTCAGTACGCACAGCACCTTTAATTTTATCTTTCTCAAAGTTTACCAAATCAGTTTCTATAGTTTGAAGCTCATCTTTTGCTTCTTCTGTGGTCTTTGCTTTCTTGTGATGTAAGCTATGAAGTACTTTTTCAACACCTTCATAACATAAAAATAAACCGCCTATCATCAACAGAGGTGTAATTAACCAAGGTGCAAAAAAACTAATCGCTAATGCCAATGGCACCAAAATCAATTTATTGATAAATGAACCTTTTGCCACCGCCCAAACCACGGGTAATTCACGATCTGAACGTACACCACTGACTTGTTGAGCATTTAAGGCTAAATCATCACCCAATACACCCGCTGTTTTTTTTGCCGCCATCTTACTCATCACAGCAACGTCATCAAGGACTGCAGCAATATCATCGAGTAATATTAATAAACTACTTGCCATTTTTTTTCCTAATTTTTAGTTATGTCGCTATTTTAAATTGAAACCTGTGTTTTCTATAACTTATTTTGTACAAATATTTTAGTCAGTTGCTTCAGTTTATTTTTTCTCATGTCATTAAAACATAAGCACAATACACTTTGCCAAGTTCATTTAAATTCGTACTGACATAAAAAAAAATAATGCCGTACAATAAGCCCGAATTTAAAAACATGATGGTCGTTTTACGACGCTGGAATAAATAATGAGCACTCAAGACAATCGCCCTGTTATTTTGACAGGCGACCGCCCAACTGGACAACTTCATTTAGGTCACTTTGTTGGCTCTTTACGGTCACGTGTAGAATTACAAGATTCGCATCATCAGCACATTTTATTGGCTGATGCTCAAGCACTGACTGACAATGCTGATAATTTTGAAAAAGTACGTCGTAATATTATTGAAGTTGCGACCGATTATTTAGCTGTCGGTATTGATCCAACTAAAACGACTATTTGCGTTCAATCATGCCTGCCTGCATTAAATGAACTCACCATGTTGTATTTGAACTTTGTGACTGTTGCGCGTTTAGAACGTAATCCAACCATTAAATCTGAAATTCAGATGCGTGGTTTTGAACGAGATATTCCTGCTGGTTTCTTATGTTACCCTGTTGCCCAAGCAGCTGATATTACAGCATTTAAAGCCACTGTCGTTCCTGTAGGTGACGATCAAATTCCAATGATCGAACAAACTAACGAAATTGTGCGCCGTTTAAATCGTCAAATTGGTCATGATCTTTTACCTGAATGCAAAGTCTTGCTTTCAAATACAGGTCGTCTCCCTGGTTTTGATGGTAAAGCGAAAATGTCAAAATCGTTGGGCAATACCATTGTGCTTGATGCTTCTGACAAAGATATCAAAAAAGCAGTAAATGCAATGTATACCGATCCAAACCATTTGCGTATTGAAGATCCAGGTCAAGTTGAAGGTAATATTGTATTTGCTTATCTCGATGCATTTGATACCAACAAAGAAGAAGTTGCAGAACTGAAAGCACACTATCAACGTGGTGGTTTAGGTGATGGTACCGTGAAAAAACGTCTCGAAGGTGTGTTAAAAGAATTAATTACACCAATTCGTGAACGTCGTATGGAACTTGCTAAAGACCCAGATTACATCATGGATATCTTAAAAACAGGTACAGATAAATGTCGTGACATTACTCAACAAACCTTAGATGAGATTAAAGCAGGTTTGGGCGTATTTCATTTCTAAAGTGAATACGATGTGTATATTGATCTAGAACCTTGTCAAAGCCTTTTAAATAAAAGGCTTTTTCTTTTTGAGTATCTAACTTTTTTATGCAAATAAAACATTTTTTACGAGAATTTACACTTAATTACGTGAACACTGATGTTATTAAGCACTGTACTTTTTATACTTAATTTAAGTTCTGAATCTCCCCAGATTCATAACACTCTCCTTTACCGAAACTGAATATTCAGGTTCGTTGTTCCTACGCAGTGATTCCCCAATCATTGCGTATTTTTTTGCCAAAAACAGACAAACTTCAATAAAAATTAAATATAAAGCATTGATTTAATGAATTTATCACATGCATTTCAACTTGATCAAGTCGATTTAAAAATATACTATCAAGGTCACGCTAGATTTAATTGATCAATCAAAACCTTTTTTGAGCGTATAAAACAACGTGACTTTATTCACTCTCAAATTATTTTTAATGTAAAAAACAAAAGAGTAATTGCCCATGTGGGAACTTTTTATACATCCATCGAATCTCATTTTTAGTGTTTCTTTAAGCCTTATGGTTTTATTAGGTGTATTGGAATGTCTACTTTTGATTGTTGGCTCAAGTAGTCAAGGGTTTCTCGATCAATTTGTTCCTGATCAATTGATCGAAGCTCCACATTCTGAATTCGATGTCCACGTTGATCATGATGCTTTTGTTCAACTTCTTGATTGGTTGTATTTAGGTCGTATCCCCATGTTGGTGTGGCTCATTATTTTTTTAACCATTTACGCTTTAATAGGTTTTATCTTACAAAGCATTTTTTACAGTTTCAGCACACATTATTTTCCACTTTGGATTGCTGCTCCTGCTTGTTTAATTTTATGTATGCCTCTTGTTCGTATCTCTTCAGCTAGCATGGCTAAGATTTTACCTAAAGATGAAACTACAGCCATTCATAGTGATGAATTAATTGGTCGTACTGCCATTATTATCTTAGGTGAAGCACGATTAAATTACCCAGCTCAAGCACGAGTTAGAGATCAATTCGGTCAATCACATTACATTTTGGTTGAACCCGAAACCGATATTATTTTTGCTCAAGGTCAAGAAGTTTTACTCAGTGAACGAACAAGCATGGGTTTTCGTGCACAAGCAATCACTTAAAGCTCTATTTATATTTAAAAAATTTAATGACAACTTTAATTTATATTTTCAACCATAATCACAAGAGAACAACATATGCAAAGCTCTAATCTTTATTCCATTTTGGTTCTTGCTGGCATTATTTTAGCCGCATTGATTATTATTGGGATTATTATTGCCCGTCTTTATAAACGCTCAAGTAAAGAAGTTTCTTTTGTCCGTACAGGATTTGGCGGTGAAAAAGTGATTTTAGGTGGAGGTGCAATTGTTCTACCTGTTTTACATGAAGTCATTCCTGTCAATATGAATACCCTGCGTTTAGAAGTTAAACGTGCCGCAGATCAAGCTTTAATTACCAAAGATCGTATGCGTGTTGATGTTGCTGCTGAGTTTTACGTTCGTGTTAAACCTACTGCTGAATCAATTGCGACTGCTGCTCAAACACTCGGGCAGAAAACCATGCAACCGAATGAATTAAAGTCATTGGTTGAAGGTAAATTTGTCGATTCATTACGCTCTGTTGCTGCTGAAATGGCGATGGAAGAATTACATGAAAAGCGTGTCGATTTTGTACAAAAAGTTCAGCAAGCAGTATCAGAAGAATTATTTAAAAATGGTCTTGAACTTGAAACCGTATCATTAACTGGTCTAGATCAAACCGATTTTAAATTTTTCAATCCACAAAATATTTTCGATGCTGAAGGTCTAACGAAACTGACTGAAACCATTGAAGATCGCCGTAAAAAACGTAATGGTCTAGAACAAGATGCAGACCTTGCTATTAAAACTAAAAATCTTGAAACCGAGCAAGCACGTCTTAAAATTACTCGTGAAGAAGAATATTCGAAGATGGAACAAATCCGAGAACTCTCTATTCGCCGTGCGGAGCAACAAGCTGAAATTGCAACTCAAGAATCTGAAAAGCAACGTGAAGCAGGCGAAGCAAAAATTGCCTCTGATCGTCAAGTCCAATTAAAACAAATTGCTGCCGATCGTGATATTGAAAATGAAAATATTTTAAAAGCACAAGCCATTCAAAAAGCACAAGTTGAACAAAAGAAAACCATTGAACTTGCTGAACAAGACCGTGCAATTGCGATTGCTGAAAAATCTCGTGCAGAATCTGAAGCGAAAGCACTTGCGGATCAAGCCCGTGCACAAGCAGTCAAAGCCGAAGAGGAAGTCACCACTGTACGTGAAACTCAACGTGCTGAACGCTTAAAGGCTGTTGAACTTGTTGCAGCCAAACAAGTCGCTGAAACTGATGCAATTGCTATTACTGTGGCAGCAGAAGCATCAAAACAAGCTGCTGTGGATGATGCCGAAGCAGTGCGTACTGTTGCCGAAGCCGATGCAGAAAAGATTCGTTTAAAAGCAAAAGGTGAAGCCGATGCAAAAATTTTGCTCGCTCAAGCACAAGAAAAACAATATCAAGTTGATGCAGCAGGTACACGTGCAGTCAATGAAGCCAATAATATTTTGTCTTCTGAGCAAGTAGAAATGCAAATCCGCCTAGCATTATTAAAATATCTTCCTGAAATTATTCGTGAAAGTGTTAAACCAATGGAAAATATTGACGATATTAAAATTCTTCAGGTCAATGGTTTAGGAAATATTGGCTCTGCAACAGTGAATGGTGAAGCGAATGATCAAGGTCAAGTTGCCTTATCAGATCAAGTTGTAAATAGTGCCCTACGCTACCGTAGCCAAGCACCGCTCATTGATAGCTTAATGAGTGAATTGGGTATTCAAGGTGGTGATATCAATGGAATGACGCAAAGCCTTAAACCTAAAGTTGAATAAGTTTCGCTGACTTTATTTCAGCAAATTTCTTTGAGTCAAGTCCTACCTTTTGCTTGAATTTTCTCATACGTATAAGTACTGAATATACAAAGTATTCAGTACTTTTTAATACCGTAAAATCATCATTTTAAAATTATAATCATTTATTTAGGTCATAATATTTTATTTTGGCTTCATTTTATCTGTAGCGCACCGTGACAGGCTTTATCGTAGATTCAAAAATTGATAAATTTTATCTTTACCTTATTTATGATGTCTTTTTGAGTTTATATTTTACCACCACAGGTTACAGTACCTTTCATCATCCTGAGTGCTTAACAAAGCTATAGAATGCCATGCAAAAAGAGCTCTCTACCTTTTAATTTGCTTACGCCCTGTTAAGATTATTTTTCAAACAGTTGAATTTATTTTTAAAAGATTTAGAGTAATACATACTTTTTAAATTTTACGATTAAGCATAGAATCTCGCCCATCCATTTTTATAAAAATATGTGTGATGAAATTCTCATTTTTAATCATATGCTCAGCCATTTTAGCTGGGTGTACACTCGGCACACCCCGTGAACTCAAAAAAGCCGAAGTTATACTTAATCAATTTGAATGTAAAAATATTGAAACAGGGCAACTAAACCACAGTGCAATTACGAGCTATCATGAACGCACTCTATCGGTCAGTAAAGAAAAAGCATCGTCTTATGTTGAAAGTTATAAGGAAGGCGAGGAAATTTTTCGTATTCCGCTCGATCAAGTGGTTCAACAACAATATGATATTTATAAATCTGCTTGCGAATCTTTAGGCGGTGTATCAAAAATCAACTAAAAAGCATTTAAGATTTTAATTTTCAAAAATAAAAGACAGGTCTATCCTGTCTTTATCATTTTAAATCGTCTTTAATACTTATTCTTGAGATGAATGATAACGGATATCAACACTGAATAATTCAGGAAATTTAGGATTGATCTGTGCATAAAAAGCCATAATTTCAGCCATGTCTTTTTCATAGTCGCCTGTTGGATAAATAATCTTCCCAACACCTGTAGTTTTTTTATCATAATCCATATATGCAAGAGCAATAGGTACACCTGCATTGATGGCAACATGATAAAAGCCTGTTTTCCATTTTTCTTGTTTAGCACGTGTTCCTTCTGGTGTCACCAACATCACTAATTTTTCATGTGTTTTAAATAAGTCTGACATCAATTCAACCATACTTGAGCGTGCTTCACCCTCTTTTTTAGGCCGACGATTAATACCTATGCCACCCATTGCACGGACAAAAGGACCCAATGGCAATTTCATATAACTGTCTTTAATTGTGATGCGAACATTCACACCTAAAGCTTTAAGTGCAAGACGCGCATACAAAGCATCCCAGTTACTAGTATGTGGTGCAGCAATCATGACACATTGATCAATATTTAAATCCCAATGATTATCAATTTTCCATCCTATCAATCCAAGGCTTTGTTCTGCCAATTTTTCAAACACGTTATATACTCAATAAAATAATGCGTGGATTGTAGCAACCAGATCAAAATATGAAAGCTCAATTTGACAGAAAATTTATCAATTAATATATATGTGTATAATTTTTTAAGCATTCATAAATACTTAAAATTACTTATTTTTTTATTTTATTTTCATATAATGATTTTAATGTAAAAAATAAATAAGTTCGCCAAAAGAAAGATCACAATTATTCTCAATTTTATATATCAATACGTTCTTTATTGAATATTTTACAACCATAGAAGCAGAGTTTTGCCTATAAAATTTTTTATGTATTATGGCGAGATCCAACTCATAAAAATATATAACTCAACACAATCCTTTCGTATTTATGTTTATTTTTACATTACATACATATTCCTTTGAAAACATGAATTGTATTCTTATTCTGAAACTCTACTCATTCTACTTATTTTTTATAATATTAAATTGGATCATATGATGAAAAAAACACTCCTAATGATTTCTATACTAGGACTTACACTTAGTGCATGTTCTAAACCAACACATGAAGCAACTGATGACATCCAAAGTACGCCTCAAACACAAGCTGCAACGACACATGAAGCCGCAGTTCCAACTATTGACAGCGAACATAATGCACAAAACAGTCTAGATTGGGAAGGACTCTATACAGGTCTATTTCCATGTGCTGACTGTAATGGTATCGAAACTCAATTGGAATTAAAACCCAATCATCAATACCAACTTACAGAAGTTTATCAAGGTAAGGGAGATGGTAAAGAGTTTAAATCTGAAGGAACATTTAGTTTTGACCCTTCAGGAACAATCATTACACTTGATCAAAATGCAGAAAAACGTAAATTTTTTGTCGGTGAAAATCAATTAGAAGCGCGTGATATTGAAACGGGTGAAAAAATTGAAAGTACACTTGCTGAACATTATGTTTTAACGAAAAAAACCGATTAACCTATGATCCAATTGAGTCTTAAAATGCTCAATTTTATTTATTTTAATGCATAAAAAAACCCTGCTTGGCAGGGTTTTTTTTGAATCAATTTCGAGGATTAACCACCGAATTGGTTCATTGTGTTTTTAGCATCATCATGCGCTTTAAGTGCGTTGTCGCCAGAGAAGATTTCTTTGTGATCATCACCGATATCAGAACCAGCCATTGCTTGGTGCTTAACAGCAGAGATACCACCACGAATTTCTTTACGTTGTACGCCAGCTACATAAGCCAACATACCTTCAGAACCGAAGTAACCTTGTGCAAGCTCATGAGTAGAAAGCGCTGCAGTGTGGTAAGTCGGAAGTGTGATCAAGTGATGGAAAACACCTGCTTCACGAGAAGCATCTGCTTGGAAAGTACGGATTTTAGCATCAGCATCAGCAGCTAATTCAGTAGCATCGTACTCAGCACTCATTAATTTAGCGCGGTCGTAAGCAGAAACGTCTTTACCTTCAGCAACCCAACGGTCATAAGACTGTTGACGGAAGTTTAAAGTCCAGTTGAAAGATGGAGAGTTGTTATAAACAAGCTTCGCATTTGGAACTGATTCTTTAACACGGTTAACCATGTGAGCGATTTCTTCAACGTTTGGCGTTGCAGTTTCGATCCAAAGAAGGTCAGCACCGTTTTGAAGGCTAGATACGCAGTCAAGTACAACACGGTCAATTTGAGTGTCAGCACGGAACTGATACAAACCAGAAGCTAAACGCTTAGGACGGTGTAATTTACCGTTACGTTTGATTAAGATTTCGTCTTCTTGAGCATCAGCGATGTCAATTTCAACTGTGTCTAAGTAGCTAATGTACTGAGAAGCGATGTCACCTGGCTCTTTAACCACTGGGATTTTTTGAGTTAAGTCAGCGCCTTCAGAGTCAGTACGTGCAACAATGATACCGTCATCAAGACCCATTTCTAAGAATGCATAACGTAATGCATGGATTTTAGCGATGAAGTCTTCATGTGGAACTGTTACTTTACCAGCTTGGTGACCACATTGTTTAGCATCAGATACTTGGTTTTCGATTTGTAGTGCACATGCACCCGCTTCAATCATTTTACGAGCAAGTAAGTAAGTCGCTTCTTCGTTACCGAAACCAGCATCGATATCCGCAATAATTGGAACGATGTGAGTTTGGAAACCGTCAATTTGAGCAGTAATTTCTTTCGCTTTAGCTGCATCGCCTGCTTCGTTTGCTTTTTTAAGCGCACGGAACAAATCGTTTAATTCTTTCGCATCAGCTTGACGAAGGAAAGTATAGATTTCTTCAATTAACGCAGGTACTGAAGTTTTTTCGTGCATAGATTGGTCAGGAAGTGGACCAAATTCTGAACGAAGAGCAGCAACCATCCAACCAGAAAGGTAGATATAACGACGTTCAGTTGTACCGAAGTATTTTTTGTTCGCAATAATTTTTTGTTGTGCGATGAAACCGTGCCAGCAACCCAAAGACTGAGTGTATTTGCTAGAATCAGCATCATAAGCAGCCATATCTTGACGCATAATCGCAGCGGTATATTTTGCAATGTCTAAACCAGTTTTGAATTGGTTTTGCATTTGCATACGTGCAGCATCTTCTGGGCTAATATCGCGCCAAGTGCTTCCGAATTTTGCTTTTAATTCGCGGATTGCATCTACTGCTGTTTGATATTGAGTCATGATATTTCCTGTATATAATTTTAGGATTTCATCAATTGAAGGGCTAAATCGAAATTTTAAAAACTGTTCAGATTTAGTACACCTCGTTGCTATGGACTTAGCTTAGTTTGAGTCAAATAATTTATCCAATATCTTGCTGTAATTTTCAGTATTTATTTAAAAAATATATAGATCAAAGTCGTATTATAATTAGAGTTGCATTTAATAAATATATGTTTTTATTTATTTTATTTTTTCAATATTTTTTATTTCTTGTTTAAATTAAAGACAAAAACTCAAAAGTCACATTATTAGACCTAAGTCTTAGCTGTTTCAAAATAATTCAAAAATAGGTCAATTCAGCCAATTTTTTAAAAAATCTACAATTTTAAACGCGCAAATATTAAACAACTACACGAGCAAATCATACGCAATAATATAACATAGTGTTATCATTCAACAGCACTTCTTCAATATAACCTTTACCCCAAAGTATCTATTGATCACCAATCAAAATAAAAGCTCCCACAGATATAGTGCAAATAAAATTAAAATCACCTAAATGAATGTTGAGAATCAGATGCAAATTTCGTCAGCTTTTAACACAAAAGACTTTGCTTATGGCATAATCCATCGTGATTTCTAAATTTTATTTTCGGTATTTATTTTATGAATCTTGAGCGGGTCGACCTCAACTTACTGATTTACCTTGATGTACTGTTACGTGAAAAAAATGTAACTCGTGCTGCAGAACAACTTGGTGTAACTCAGCCAGCTATGAGTAATATTTTACGTCGTTTACGTAATTTATTTAATGATCCTTTATTGATTCGCTCATCTGAAGGCATGACACCAACAGAACGTGCATTGGAATTACAACCACGTATTCGTGATGCGCTGTCTGATTTGTCGATGATTTTGGAACCACGTACAGAGTTTCGTCCTTATACGTCTAATCGTGTTTTTCGAATTATGACCTCTGATTATGCAGAAGCGACCTTAGTTCCTCGATTAGTCAAAGCCTTACGTTCAGAAGCCCCCAATGTCGTACTGGACTTTTTAACACCAAGTGATGTGTCATATCGTGACATGGAGCAAGGTAAAGTCGATCTTGCCATTAACCGCTTCAATGAAATTCCACAAAGTTTTCACCAAGTTTTAGTATGGCGTGACAGTTTTTCATGTTTACTCAACGGCAAACACCCTGCCGCCAATAACTTGAATTTAAAAAGTTACCTCGATGCACAGCATATTTGGGTTTCAAAAACAGGTATGGGCGTAGGCTTTGGAGTAAATCCTGAAAAACAAGCTGGACTTGGATGGATTGATCAGGCTTTAGAACGAATTGGTCAAAAACGTAAAATTTCTGTTTTTACTCGGCATTATCAAATGCCTGCACTTTTGGCATCCAATGTTGATTTGGTCGCAACGCTGCCAACACGTATTGCACAATTACAAGCCAACAGCCAAAATTTGCTCATCAAAGACCCTCCTTTTTATATTCCTGAATTTGAATTGAAAATGGCTTGGTGTCCTTTATTGCATCATCATCCTGCACATCGTTGGTTACGTCAGCTAATTTTGTATGTGGCTCGTCAGATGGTTGAAGAAGAAAATCGTGAATTTTTAACAAATAATTCTCATTTCTCTCAATATTAAGCTGATTTTAATAAAAAAACTAAATTGTTATTTTTTTGCTTTATACTCGTCCAAACAATGAAACAATTCATTGTTTGGATATTTATGTGTTAAAAATATTCATAATAATGAAAATACACAGGTGGATGCGTGAGCCTTTTCCAAAACATCGTTATTATCGCCATACTTATTGCCGGGGCGGGTTTTTTATCTCTGACAGAAATTGCACTTGCTGGTGCAAGAAAAGTTAAATTAAAAATCCTCGCGGAATCAGGTGATATTCGTGCGCAAAAAGTATTAGATTTACAAGAAAATTCAGCAAATTTCTTTGCAGCCTCGCAAATTGGTTTAAATGCCATTGCCATCTTGGGTGGTATATTGGGTGAAGGTGCATTCCGACCTTATTTTCTCAATTTTGTGATGCAGTTTTATCAAGGTACTTGGGCTGAATCCATTAGTTTTGCATTGTCCTTCACTTTAGTAACTTCATTATTTATTTTATTTGCAGATCTAATGCCAAAACGTATGGCAATGATTGCACCTGAAAAAATTGCTGTTTCCGTTATTAATCCGATTCAAGTTTTTATTACCGTTTGTAAACCTTTGGCATGGATCATCAATGCTATTGCCAATGTGTTATTTCGATTATTTAAAGTCAATACCATTCGTGACGACAACATTACTTTTGATGATATCTCTGCCGTTATGGATGCAGGTGCACAAGCTGGAGTTTTACAAAAACAAGAGCATCATTTTATTGAAAATGTATTTGAACTCGAAGAACGTAATGTCCCATCGAGTATGACTACCCGTGAAAATGTCATTTATTTTACATTGAATGAATCTGAAGAAAGTATTCGCCAGAAATTAGCACAATATCCATATTCAAAATTTTTGGTTTGTAGCGAAAATATTGATGATGTTATTGGCTATGTCGATGCCAAAGATATTTTAGTTCGTATTCTTAAAAACCAGTCATTATTACAACTTAACGAAAGTACCATCCGTAATGTTTTAACTATTCCAGACACACTGACCTTATCGGAACTACTTGACCGATTTCGTTCAACCAAAGAAAAATTTGCGGTTGTAATCAATGAATATGCACTGGTCGTAGGAGTCATTACCCTCTCTGATATTATGATTACTGTGATGGGTGATTGGGTTACCCCTGTTGAAGCTGACATACAAATTATTAAACGGGACAATAATTCATGGCTCATTGAAGGCAGTACGCCTATTGAAGACCTGAAACATGCACTTGAAATTGATGAAATGCCCGATGAAGAAAATTACGAAACTCTTGCTGGTTTTATGATGTATCGCCTACGTAAAATTCCTCGCCCTGCTGATGCAGTGATATTTGGCAATTATAAATTTGAAGTGGTTGATGTTGATCATTTTAAAATTGACCAATTACTTGTCACCCGTTTATTAGATCACTCAGAAGCACCTGTTGCTGATGAATAATATCTGTTCATTTTAATTGGCTGAAGCCGAATCTTCGGCTTTTTAATGCCTCCTCTTTTTATATAATTTTTTAGACGTAGACATTACCTGTGTAATTACTGTTAATTTTGGCTAGATTACTCAGACTAAATATTAAGATTACCTAGACTCGCAAGTAGTTGATAACGGACAACCAAAACTCAGTTAAAGCATTGAAATAATTCATCCGAGTTTCGATCAGTAGATTTTGTGAATTAATCACTTCAAGCAATTGTCCAACACCTGCTTGATAACACCCTTGGGAAACAATTTACACATCTTCCGCATTATCATCGAGTTTCTACAACGCTGTTATATTTTCATAAATCGCTTGTATAGTACATAAGCACACATGCAAGCAGTAACCCAATTTCGTATATATAATTAAAGCAACCCGCAACAGCCATAGAGAAAATATCAGGTGGGATGATAAACATCACAATAAAAAAACTCACAACAACAGCATAAGCTTGCTTGTTTTCTAAAATATCTAAAGCAATGCCTAGAAATAAGATTTCAGTAAAACCCACTTCAAACATAACAATTGAACTCTATTTAGGATCGTTCAATGTCGTGTCATCTTTTACCGCTTGCTTAAAATCCTTTACGGCCCCACCGATATCCTTACCAAAATTTTTAAATTTTGTAGTTCCCAAAATAACCAATACAATGATTACAAACAAAATGATATGACCAATCGATAAATCCATCATTTAGAAGTATCCTTTATTTAAATTTTCTTAAAGTTTAGGTGTTATTTTTTATTTTCACATCCATATTGTTAAATTATGCTTAACCAAATCTTAAAGATTTTCTAATTATATGATTTGCTCAAATGAACATTTGTATTTGTAATAAGTGCCATTTTTTACTGATACACTTTAATAAAATACAATATTATTTTTTTATTTAAAAATTACAAAAAACAAAGTAAGTTAAAAATAAATATAAAACAATTATTTATTTTTAACTTTAAAATCATCTAGTCAATAATTAAACAATCAATCAAAGACAATTATTTCGCTGAATGATCATTTGATAAATCATATTTATTTTGAATTATTTAGGTTAGTTTAAAAAACCATTAAACTTCGGATGAAATTATCCCAACAACAAGATCATTCAAAATCAAAGGATTGAACTATGCTAACCGTCCTCGGTCTTAGCATGATTATGTGCTTTATGTACTTAATCATGTCTAGGCGCCTTACACCCCTTGTTGCCCTCACATTGATTCCTGTTATTTTTGCACTTATTGCTTATGGGCTCGGTTTCTTTGTTGACAGCTTAAGTCATATCCAAATTCATGAACTTGGCGAAATGATGCTCGAAGGTGTAAAGAAGCTTGCCCCGACAGGTATTATGCTTTTATTCGCTATTCTTTATTTTGCCATCATGATTGACACTGGATTATTCGATCCTTCTGTTCGCTTCATTTTACGGCTTGTTAAAGGTGATCCGCTTAAAGTTATTCTTGGCACTATTACCCTGACTATTATTGTCTCTCTTGATGGTGATGGCTCAACCACCTATATGATCTGTGTGGCTGCAATGCTTCCACTTTATAAACGTCTAGGCATGAGCCCACTGATCATGGCATGTCTAATGATGCTTGCAAGCGGGATTATGAATTTAACCCCTTGGGGTGGTCCAACTGCTCGTGCTGCAAGTGCATTACATGTCGATCCAAGTGATGTTTTTGTTCCAATGATCTTACCAATGCTCTGTGCGATTGCATGGCTATATTTCCTTGGCTTTATGTACGGACGTATGGAACGTAAGCGCTTAGGTATTATTGATCTTGATGTGAGTCATGGTGATAGCATTCAAATCTCAACTAACCCTGAAGCCAATCGTGCACACTTAAGATGGTTTAATGCTTTATTGACTATTGTATTGATGGTCTGTCTTGTCAAAAGCGTCTTACCACTTTCAATTCTCTTTATGATTGCATTGAGTATCGCACTTGTTGTGAACTACAAAGATATTGATATGCAAAGAAGTTTGGTTGCTCACCATGCAGGAAGTGCGCTCAATGTAGTGGGTATTATTTTTGCAGCCGGAATTTTCACTGGCATTTTAACCGGCACGGGCATGGTCGATGCTATGTCTAAGGAATTAGTTGCGATCATTCCTGAAAGTATGGGACCTTTTCTCGCACCAATTACAGCAATTGTCAGTATGCCGTTAACCTTCTTTATGTCGAATGATGCATTCTATTATGGTGTTCTACCTGTTCTATCGGAAGCAGCAGCACACTATGGCATTACCCCTGTAGAAATGGCACGCGCATCTATTGTGGGTCAACCTGTACATTTACTCTCACCATTAGTGCCATCAACCTATTTACTCTGTGGATTAGCAGGCATTGAAATGGGACAACATCAAAAATTTGCCATTAAATGGGCGATTGTAACCTGTTTAGTCATGCTCGTTACTGCGATGCTTTTTGGTATATTCCCACTGTATTCGACTTTACCTTAAAGCAAAAGACATTCGGCTGATGCTAGAATCAGCTATATCATTAATTTATACGTATGTACAAAAAAGCCAATCTATTTCAGATTGGCTTTTTTACAAAATCAAAATATTAATTTTGTACTACGCGCTGAGCAATGCATCTAGAGTCGCTTGATAGTGAATACGAATATCATCATTTAAAATATTGAACGCATTATCAAACTGAACCATTGGCCAACCTTCTTTCCAAAATGGGAAAATGTTGTGCAAATCATGTGTCACAACCGCATCTTCACGTAAAATAGCTTGTGCGACTTGTGATAATACTTGTGCTGTTTCTGCACCATCAATATCCATATAATCAATGCCCTTGGCTTTCAAAATACGGATTCGATCTTTTTTATAACGAATTTTCTTCGCTTGAGCTTCATTTAAATTCAAAGCTAAAGTCACTGCTTCAACAAACTTCTCTTCAAAGCTTTCATGCAATGCAACCAATGCCTGCTTATGAGATTCCTGACGACCCGCTTTGCCTCCTTGACGAATAATATCTTGTGCTTGGATATCAAGCTCGTCATTTTTCATGGATTGTAAAATATCCATAATTTCGATATCACTAAGTGATGCAGGCGTTTGTTTAGTCATGGGAGTCCGAAAAACAGAAAATTTAATCTACCTATTTTCGCATAATTTCACGCAGAAAGCTGAGTTAAATGAAAAGATGAAATGATCAGCAGTTTTTGGCACAATGTTTAGCATAATAATCTTATAAAGATAGATCATTTCTATGCCTTTTTCTATTTCTGCAATTCTTGCTTGCACTTGTTTCTATTCGAGCATTTATTTGATTTATTTCTATTTTACAAAAAATAATCTCCCATTTTTACTTATTTTAGCGGCGGTTTTACTTATCCTTGCTGTCATGATTACACCCGCTGCTTATGAACAAAAAAGACGTAACCGTTTTAATGAAACACTGTGGTATGACCATTGGTTTACGTATCCACTCATTACTTGGTGGCGTTTGTTCAGTTGGCCTATACGAATTTTACTGACTAAATTTTTTGATTAAATGATTGTGTTATACCTTCTCCCTTAGGAAAAGGTATACATTGAGCAAAATCAATACATCATGTTAAAGCACTTCAACCACAACTTTACCAATATGCTCGCCTGTATCCATACATGCATGAGCCGCTTGAATTTGATCAAATTTAAAGGTTTGATAAATCATTGGCAGACATTCACCTTTTGCCCAAAGTGGTGCAACTTGTGTTTGTAAACCTTGAGCAATTTCAGCTTTTTCGGCTGTAGTACGCGCACGCATAGTTGAGCCTGTAACAGTCAAACGTTTCATCATAATCTGACCGAGTTTCACATCTTTAGCTTTTGCACCACCTAAAAATGCAATATAAACTAAACGTCCATCACGGCGTAGCAAGTTTAAATTTTGTTCTAAATATGGCGCACCTACCATATCTAAAATGATATCGACACCGCCATTTTCAGTTTTTTCATTAATAACTTGTTCAAAATTTTGCGTTTTATAATTAATTGCATCCGTTAAATGGCTAATAGCTTCAACTTTTTCATTAGAACCAACCGTTGCAAATGATTTTAAACCCAATGATTTTGCAAGCATCAATGCCGTCGTACCAATCCCGCTTGTACCACCATGGACAAGTAGAGTTTCCCCAGTTTTGGCTTTACCCATTTGAAATACATTTGCCCAAACAGTAAAGAATGTTTCTGGAATTGCCGCTGCTTGCACAAAACTGACGCCTTGTGGAATCGTCAATGTTTGGCTTTCAGGTACAACACAATATTCTGCGTAACCACCACCATTGGTTAAACCGCAAACTTGATCACCCACTTTAAACTGCGTAACTGTATCACCAACAGCAACAATTTCCCCTGCAACTTCAAGCCCAGGAACTGGCGTTACGCCTTTTGGCATAGGATATAAACCTTGACGTTGCAAAATGTCAGGGCGATTAATTCCAAATGCATGTACTTTGACTAAAACCTCGTCTGCGTTTACTTCAGGAATACTGACTGTTTCATAAGCCAATTTTTCCACACCGCCTGGTTCAGTAATAATCACCTGTTGCATACTTGTTGCGATCATTTGGTTTAACATCATTCTTCCTGTTTAATTCATTACTTTTCAAATTTTATGTATTTGAACATAAAGTTGCTCAAGAATGAATAACAGTGGACTTATGTATAATTTGTTTTTATTTAGCAAATGAATAGTGATGGTCTAATGCATTATATTATCCAATATACAGAAAATAATTATAGTGACTTTGAATGGCATGATGGCTTTGCTGTGATTCGTTTTTACGCAGATTGGTGTGCACCCTGTGTACAAAATTTTCCATTTTTTGAACAAACGGCTACGTATTTTCAAAGTACACAAATCAACATTAAATTTGGGAAAGTGAATATCGACCAATCCCCCATTCTCACTTTACGCTATAACGTCTACAGACTCCCATCAACCTTAATTTTTTACCAAGGAAAAATTATTCAGCGTATTGTAGGCGTTAAAAATGTGCTAGAAATGCAAAATATTTTAAGCCGAACATTCGCTCATATTGAAGATTAAATCACTTATTTTTCCAAATGACTGGGTGCATACACAAACTGCATCAAAAATTTACGTACCAAAGGTAACATCACTAAAATCAGTGGAAATGCGAGAAGCCATGATATGCCCCATGCATGTAACCAAGTTGATAAAAACCCATCAATAAAGCCTAAATTCATCCACATGTTAAAACATGAAATAGTGCCACTCATGATGGCTGATAAAATTAATGGCATTAACCAAGCCAAGTGTTTAGGGTGAAATTTTGGAAAATGATTTGACATATAAGACCTATTTTTTAATTCATTTCATCTTGATTTTGAGTTTTAACGGTTTGCTTTAAAGCTTTCATAAAGTGTGCAAACTGTGGCAAAAATTCTTTAAATAACGGAATGTCTTTATTTTCCAATAAAGTTTCACCAAATAGTTTCAATCCCACGGTAAATGCTTTAGTTTTTTCATCATCAAGTAAGTTAGCTTTAGCCAATTTTTCCAAAATTTTAAATAAATCATCATGATTATAGGCTTGAAACTGTAAGACCTCGCTGTAGCTTGAAGGCTGACCTTGCGCATCGGCAATATGTTTTACAGTTACTTCATATTGATGTTGTTTCATGTTCTGCTCCTATAAACGACTAATTTCAACAGCGGCTTGATCTATCTTATCGGCAATATCTTGGACTTGGTCAACACTCAGTTCGCAGTGTTGAATTTTGAGGCGTAGCGAGGCTTTAAGATGCTCCATCGCACGTTTAATCTCTAAATATTGTTGGTTGTTTTGAATCTGTTTGCGAGTATCAAAACGATTCATTATTTTTTCAACCGTTTCAATTTGCTGTTGTAAATGCACCATTCCTGCATCTGTTATACGATATTGTTTACGATCATCTAACGTTATATCTGACTGAATAAACTGTTGTTCTTCAAGATAATTTAACGTTGGATAAATCGTACCTGTACTTGGGCTATAACCACCACCCACAATATTGCCAATTTCTTTAATAATGTCATAACTAAACTGAGGGGTTTGCGCAATCAGATGTAATACCAAAAGCTTCATATGCCCTGCTTCAAACAGGCGTTTGCGTGGCTTTTTACTACTTTCGATATCAATAAAATCTTCTGAATTTGACATCATTAAGATATACCATAAGACCTATTAAGATATATCTTATACGTGAAGTAATAAAATTTCAACCTTATAATTTTTAAATCACAACACCACAACTACAGTGCCTTCCTATTCCTTACTAAAAGTATAGATTCTTTATTTTTAGCTTCATGTAATACAGCAAAAATAGATTAAACAATATCTATCAAAAAACGATATATTTTAAACTGTTAAAAGATTATGATCGATTTGAAAATACAATTTTATTGAGATAAAAATTAAACCATCTCAGCTGCAAAATTTGAGGTGCAGCATTATGTTTAACCATCTTTCGATGACATGGCAAAATCGACTTGAAATTGCATTTTTCACAGGCTTAAGCACATTGGCAATTATCGCTTGGGCGTGGTTTTTACAGTTCCCTTGGGATTATGCTTTCAAAGCTATCGTTATATTTCAAGTTCTGGCTTATTTTTATATTAATTAGGTCGAATTCTAAGCATCAAAAGTAAATGGTGCATCTGGATGGAGCTTTTTGGTATTCTTTGATTTTCAGGCTATTTTCGTCGCCATAATAAGCATAAGCCGCGGAGTCATTTGGCTACTCCACTTACGACATTAAATATTCTAAAAATAATGATCAACTCTCACAGTCGCTTGTATTTTCATTTTTTAAAAACTCTACTTATATAATGACTACAAACAGCATTTTTTATTCATATCAAGATTACTATTTAAAGGCTTGATTCTTTTTTGCTTTATTCTGAGTCTATTCACGCGCATAGCAATATACTTTTTCAATATAATTGAATCATCTAATTCAATGCATTCACCTATTGTATTGTCATAAAAAAGCCCACTGACGTGGGCTTTTCACATGAATTCATCTATTACAGTCGAACAGTTTCCACAATTTTCTCAGCTAGTTCTTCAACAGCTTCCTGAGTTAATGTTACATCTGCACCTTGCTCCAAATCAGTGATCACAACAATACCTGTTTGACGAAGTAATGCCACTTGTTCTGCTGTTAAGCCAACTTTAGCAATTGCAACTACACCTTGCTGAATAAGCAAACTCTCAAGTGCTTGCGCATTTTCAAGTGCTTTAGCTGTTACAGCCACAACAGCAGGTTTCTGACCCAAACGAGCTGCACGCGCTTCTGCTGTGACAGGTTCATCATGCGCTGACCATTCGATTGCAGACTCAACCATACCTGCACCCACCGTTACATTGCTTAAACGGTCAATGAAAATAAATGAGCCTGTATAACGACTGTCGTTATAACGGTCAAAGACCATAGGTACATCAAACTCAATATCAATATCAGCAATAGCATTTAAATCTAATTGATCAACTTCCATTTTTTCCAAAGTATTCACATTGGTACGGAAATTGATTTTAGATACTTTGGCAGGAATAGTTTGCGTACCAAACTTAACGTTAAATAACTTACCCACCACTAAAGGTTGATCTGCCATCCATACCACAGTTGCACGAGCCGAACGTGAAATGAGTGGTTGCTCTCCAGCTTTCACCAAAACATTACCACGAGAAACGTCGATCTCATCATTCAAGGTCAACGTCACTGCTTGACCTGCAATAGCATGTTCTAAATTGCCATCAAAAGTCACAATCTCTTTAACTGTTGATTTTTTGCCTGATGGCAAAGTCACGATTTCATCGCCAACTTTCACAGAACCTAAAGCAATCGTACCGCAGAAACCACGGAAGTCGAGGTTCGGACGATTCACATACTGCACAGGAAAGCGGAATTCATGTGCGCTTGTGTCACGGCTGATTTCGACTGTTTCCAAAGTATTCATCAGTGTTTTACCGTTATACCACGGCGTATTCACTGATGGATTCACCACATTATCACCATTCAATGCAGAAATTGGCGTGAAGATAATATTGGCAGGTTTGCGATCACCCAATTGATTGACGAAATCATTGTACTCTGCTTGAATTTCGTTGAAGCGAGTTTCAGAGAATTCAACCAAGTCCATCTTATTGATCGCAACTACAATATTACGAATCCCTAAAAGGCTCGCAATATAAGTATGACGACGCGTTTGTGTTTGAACACCATAACGAGCATCGATCAAAATAATCGCAAGATCCGCAGTAGACGCACCAGTCGCCATGTTACGCGTATATTGCTCATGCCCTGGAGTATCCGCAATGATGAACTTACGTTTTTCAGTCGAGAAATAACGATAAGCGACATCAATGGTAATCCCTTGCTCACGTTCAGCTTGTAGACCGTCTACAAGTAACGCCAAGTCAGGTGCATCACCTGTTGTACCGACTTTTTTCGAATCACGAGTTACGGCTTGTAACTGATCTTCATAAATCAATTTTGAATCGTAAAGTAAACGACCGATTAAAGTTGATTTACCATCATCCACATTACCGCAAGTTAGAAAGCGCAATAAGTCTTTATTTTCGTGCTGTTTTAAATATGCCAAGATATCTTGGCTAATCAATTCTGATTGATGAGACATTGCTCAAAGCTCCACAATATTCTTTAGAAATCGGTTTTTTTAATCTCCCTATATCCCTCTTTGAGAAAGAGGGACTTTCCACTCTTTCTTTTCAGGATTCACCCTCTTTTAAAAGATGAGTAGCACTGCTGCGCATGGGGGGAGATTAAAAATTAATTTAGAAATAACCTTCTTGCTTTTTCTTTTCCATCGAGCCCGCTTCATCATGGTCAATCATACGACCTTGACGCTCTGAGCTTGTTGCCAAAAGCATTTCTTGGATAATTTCAGGCAAGGTATCCGCTTTAGATTCAACTGCGCCAGTCAATGGGTAACAGCCTAAAGTACGGAAACGTACCGATTTCATTTGTGGAACTTCACCTTCTTTCAAGCGCATACGTTCATCATCGACCATAATGAGCGTACCATCACGCTCAACAACTGGACGCTCAGCAGCCAAATATAAAGGCACTAAAGGAATACTTTCTTGATAAATATATTGCCAAATGTCTAATTCAGTCCAGTTTGACAATGGGAATACACGAATACTTTCGCCTTTGTTCACTTTACCATTATAAAGATTCCAAAGTTCAGGACGTTGGTTTTTCGGATCCCAACGATGTTTAGAATCACGGAACGAATAAACACGTTCTTTAGCACGTGATTTTTCTTCATCACGGCGTGCGCCACCAAAAGCCGCATCAAACTGATATTTATCCAAAGCTTGCTTTAAGCCTTGGGTTTTCATAATGTCAGTATATTTTGAACTACCGTAATCGAATGGATTTACATCTGCATCTTTGCCTTCTTTATTCTGATGAACAATTAGGTCAAAACCATGCTCTTTTGCCATATTATCGCGGAACTTAATCATTTCCTTAAACTTCCAACCTGTGTCGACATGCAACAGTGGGAAAGGAAGTTTTGCAGGATAAAATGCTTTTAATGCAAGATGCAGCATTACTGCTGAGTCTTTCCCGATTGAATAAAGCATGACTGGGTTTTCAAACTCAGCAGCAACTTCACGGATAATATGAATACTCTCAGCTTCAAGTTGCTTGAGATGAGTAAGTCTTTCCTCAGATATAGACATTGACAGCACCAACTCACAAAAACGTGTACTTATTACACATATTAAAATTTATATTCATTATAGTGATTTACAACCCCTTTCTATTGCTTGTTTTTTTATATTGATATAAAAAAACATCATATATAAATCACGAGAACGCAATAAAATGATGACCAATATCCTTTCATTAGAACTGATAAAGTTTGAGCAATGGCTTCCTCTTTGGCAAGGTTATTTAAACTTTTATAAATCAGAAATGACAGAACAACAAATAAGATTATCTTTGAAGAGAATCACAAATTCAGAGCAAGCAGATATGTTTGGTTATGCGCTGATTCATGAAGGAAAAATGATGGGTTTTGTACATTTAATTTCACACATGAGTATGTGGACAGAAAAACCGTATTGTTATTTACAAGATTTATATATTGATGAAAATTTTAGAAATCAAGGATTTGCTCGTAAACTGATTGAACATAGTTATACAGTATGTGCTGAAAAATTTGATCGTATCTATTGGCTAACACAAAAATCGAATATCGCCGCACAATATCTTTATGATCAAGTTGCGAGTCAAACAGGATTTATTCAGTATAAACAGACACTCTAAAATTCGTATTGTTGAAGTTATGCAATTTTATTAAAAAAAGGCTTATCCAATATGAATAAGCCTTAAAATACATAAAAGCACAACCTCATCTTTCATGCTTTAAAGTAGGAATAACTTATTCATCAAGGTCATGATGGATAAGCACTTATAGAATAACGTTCTAAAAATAACAGTGCTATACCTGAAATCAGGTATTTCTATAGTTTAATTAATCATTCATTATATAAAAGTCCATATGTAATATATTGATATGGACTTTTATAATGAGTATTTCAAACAGTCACTACTTAGAAACCAAAAATATCACGATCAAGTGGAATTTCAATTCCAATAGATGCCCCAGCATCATTACCTTGACGATCTGAATCACTCACCCAACCATTGATTTTCAATGGTAAAGTCGGCTTCAAATAATGTGTCCATGTTAAATCAAGTGCTTTAATTTTATCATCTTCAGGAAACGCTTTATTAATTTGATCATCACCAAAATGAGCTGCAGATTGATTCACTTTGGCATACATCACACGACCACTTAAGCGATTCATTACATCAAAACGAATATCACCACCCACCGAAATCATTTCACCATCACCGCCCATTGCATGTCCGAGCGGAAAGCCGTGTTGGTAATAACCATCTTGATAAATATAGTGACTATATGAAATCCCTTTTGCATCGCCATTAGTACGTGTATCTGCCCACTCGGCATAAAGCTGATACGGCATGTTTTTATAACTTGATGAAAAATCAGCGCCAGCTAAGTACATTTTCTTCGATGGTAATAATCCAGCTTCATCTTCACCGACATACTGCCCATATAGGCTTACAGGTACATCAAGTAAAGGCTGTAAATTTAAACGCCCATCAAATCCTGCAATTTGGTTCGATTTATCATCATCACCATCATTAAAATTATCATTACCTTTTATTGCATTCCAAAGCGAATCCCAACTTTCAGGGCGACCTTCTCCACCCCACTGTAGAATACGAGATGCCCCTAATTCCAAATACGGAAGTGGCTGAGCTGTTAAACGAAAGCCTAATATTTTCGCATCAGGAATTGCTTCGTAATCATCAAGTTGACCCGCAAATGCTTGATACTGCCAAGGACCAACCCAAGACAACCATTTTGTATCAAATGCTTTTTGTTCCGCACGTTGCGCAGTAAAACCATAAACAGGACGACTCGCATCACCACGAATTAAACTACCATCATGACCTGGGCCCCAGTAAGTCGGCATTTGTCCTGCAATCAACCATTGGTTCCATAATTTTCCTGCGATATAAGAACCCTCAACATTGATGTCTTGACCATTGTCAATTTGTGGATCTTTTTCTGCATTAATACGTAATTTACCATCCCAATTTTCGCCACCAGCATTTAATTCAAGTGATCCAACATATTGAGCTTTAGTACTATCCCCAAAGGCTTGTGGAATATTTTTTTGATCCGTTTCTGCGAATAATCCTAATTTTGCAGTTTGATTCTCCGCTTTCAACGCATTTTGAATTGAATCAATTACTTTTTGTTGTGCATTATTGGAAATTTTAGCTTGAGAAAGCGCGCGCTGAATTTCATTACCACTCATTGGCCATGTCGATGTACTGATCTGAATCACGCCTTGCTGATTTAACCAATTTAAGTCAGTACGAATATCTTCATTGTTCAGCACTAAACCTTGTGCAAAAATAGGCAGACTCATCGTCGTTAAAACTGCAGCATAGAGCGCTTTTCTTAAATACATGTGTTATTTCTCAAGTTTATTTTCTCCGCCCCACCATAAAGATTTTAGTCACTTTATTCAATGGTAAATCTGTGTGTTTATCTATCATATGTATTTAAATCTAGGTCTCTCAACAAATAATTAAGGCTAAAAATTGAAATAAAAAACCACTAAAATCAGTGGCTTTTTTATTTTTAAACAACAACTTATTTAAAAAAATTAGTTACTTTGTTTAATACGCATATGTGGGAACAAAATCACATCACGGATACTTGGTGCATTGGCGAATAACATCACCAAACGGTCAATACCAATACCCTGACCTGCTGTAGGAGGTAAACCGTATTCTAATGCTTCAACAAATTCAGCATCATAATGCATTGCTTCATCATCACCTGCATCTTTCTCTGAAACCTGTGCCTGGAAACGTTCTGCTTGATCGATTGGGTCGTTCAACTCTGAGAAGCCATTCGCCAGCTCTCGACCGCCAATAAAGAATTCAAAACGATCGGTAATATGTGGATTATCATCATTACGACGTGCAAGTGGAGAAGTTTCCGCAGGATATTCAGTAATGAAAGTTGGTTGACGAAGTTTAGTTTCAACGGTTTCTTCAAATACAATCGTTTGAAGTTTACCTAAACCAAAACCTGGTTTAACTTGTTCTTTCAATTCATTTTTAACGAAGTTTGCAAGGAATTCACGATCACCGACATTTTCAGGTGTGAACTGTGGATTATTCTCAAGAATCGCATCGAACATTGAGATTTTTTTGTATGGACCTTTGAAGTTATACACCTCTTCGCCATAAGGAACATCAGTTGAACCTAAAATGTCGATGGCTAATTTTTCAAGCATCTTTTCAGTCAATTCCATCAAGTCTTTGTAATCTGCATAGGCTTGATAGAATTCAATCATGGTGAATTCAGGATTGTGACGCGTTGATACACCTTCGTTACGGAAGTTACGGTTAATTTCGAATACACGTTCAAAACCACCTACAACCAAACGTTTTAAATAAAGTTCAGGTGCAATACGTAAGAACAATGGCATATCCAACGCATTATGATGTGTTTCAAATGGACGTGCAGATGCACCACCAGGAATCACATGCATCATTGGCGTTTCAACTTCCATGAAGCGTTCATTGGTTAAATACGCACGAATACCTGACACGACTTTTGCACGAATTTCAAAAGTTTTACGTGTTTCTTCATTCACGATTAAATCTAAATAACGCTTACGGTATTTAGCTTCAGTATCTGTTAAACCATGGAATTTATCTGGAAGTGGACGAAGTGATTTAGTTAAAAGTTCAAAATGTTCGATATGAACATAAAGATCACCTTTACCAGAACGACCGATATAACCTTTAGCTGCAACAATATCACCAAGGTCTAAGCTTTTTATTGTCTCTAAAACATCAGGTTCAAGTTCTTTACGTGCAACATATAACTGAATACGACCTGTCATGTCTTGAATTACTATGAATGATCCACGATTCAACATTACACGACCAGCAACAGACACATAAACTTTCTCACCTGCTTCGATATCTTCTTTAGACATTTCTGCAAATTGATCTTGCAAATCTTGTGCGTAATGTTCACGTTTAAAGGTATTTGGCCAAGGACTCGTTCCAGTTTCTTGAGCCTTGTCTTGTATTTGTTTAAGCTTGGCATGACGCTGTGCTATTAAATCGTTCTCGGAAATAGTTGGTTCAGAAGTCGATTGAGCGTTTTGTTGCGTCATCTCTGCCTCGATTGTAATTAAAAACGGAAGTTGCATAGCATAGCAGATTTACAACATAATGCGTATGACTATAATTCAATGAGCCTACAAAAATAAAAAATGGATAAGCAATTGCATTCAAGCATACACAAGACCATGTTGCTGATTTTGATCGGGATGATTAAATGCAGTGTAACGATTGCTTCACCTATTCAAGTATTAAACACAGCACGTAAAGATCTGCCGACTCGTATCGAATCCACTAACTTGAATACACAAAATTACGTTTGGCAACTTGAATTAAGCCCACAGCTCAATCAACAAATTCAAGTCAAATTATTAAATCCTCATGCCCAACTCAGTCTTTTAAATACTCGAGCCTTAAATATTGCTCGTCAAATCAAAATTTCTCAACTACCTAAAATTGATAGCCTTTCGAGTAAATCCAATTTAAATACTGATGAAAAAAACCTACTTAAAACCGATTTTTATTATGGCAAATACATCTTAGTAATCAAATTCCCAAGAGGATTTCAGTACAACATTAAACCGGGTTTCAAAGCCATGAATGATGAACTGCAAAACCTCTGTAATAATGAAACACGACAACAAAAGGGATTAAAAATACGACCTGATCAAAATCATCAACTTATCTTCAATGCCAATTTGTCTGTAGATTCTGAAGGGCAAATTTATACCGTCAAATACAATCCAACTTTAGATCAAGAAACCATTCATTTAATGACATCACAATTCAAAAAAGCACGCTTCTATCCCTACAATCAATATGGTATTCCTATACCGTTTACGATTGATCAACCGCTGATTATTCAATGTAATTCGGAATAAATATTCATCTCAATCAGTATAAAATCATACAGTCGTTTAATCATCTTAGACCAAAAGCTAACTTTTCATATTATGGCTAATACGTACAATGAACAGAACCAGAAAGTTAATTGAAATATAACGTTTCAATTCAAATCTATCTTTGTATAAAAGACAGTATGAAAGCGATAACAATGAATCAAAGTAATTTAAGAATTTTATTTTTACATGGACTTGATTCTTCTCGAGAATCAACTAAATTTCATGCCATTCATGCTACCAAAAAGTTTTGCATAGATGTTGATTATCGCAATTTGAATTATGCAACGGTCGAAAAATTTTATAATGACGCTATTGCAACTATTAAGCCTGATCTTTTAGTCGGTCACAGTCTAGGCGGTTATTGGGCGCTAAAACTTTCCTCTCTACATCGAATGCCTGCAATCATTGCCAACCCTAGCCTTTCGCCTAACTTTAGAGATGATTACTGCCCTATAGATGAACATGATCTTGAGCACGATATCCCACAAACTGCTTATATTGAACTTGGCGATGAAGTTCTAAATATGTATGAAGTATCAGAGCAGCTTGAGCCCTTCATGCAAATTAAAAGTATTGAAGGTGGTCATCATCGTTTGGCGCAACCTGAAAATTTGAATGCATTAATCGAATATATGCAGAAAACCTTTCTTCAGTCCTAATTTTTTCGATTTGATTGATCATTACTTTTTATACATCAATCTTAAATTATTGTAATTTTCACGCATAAAAAAACCTGCAATAGGCAGGTTTTTTTATTTATCAAGAACAACAATCTATACGTTTGAAGTATATTGCTTATGCAACTTCAACTTCTTTGATGACAGGTTTTGAACTTTCATCTAATACAGACCAAATCGTCATACCTAAATCACCATGCAGTGTAGGTAAATCAAGAAAAATACTTGCACCCAATACGGTGTGATGACATTTATCCATCAACTGTTTTACAGCTCGTAGTGTGCCACCCGTTGCCAAGACATCATCAACAATAATCACTTTTTGCGCCGCAATGTCAGCCGACATTTCTAAACGATCTAAACCATATTCGAGGCTATAACCGACACCCACAACTGGAGGTGGTAATTTACCTGCTTTACGCACCAACAATAAACCTTTGCCTGTACGTTGTGCAAGTAAGCTCGCCAATACAAAGCCACGTGCTTCTACTGCTACAAAACTGTCTAATTGCTCAAGTTGATCTACAGGAATACTGGCAATAAGTGCATCTGTTAACGCTTCAAGTTTATTCATAAACAATGGCGTTAAATCATAGAAACAAATACCTGGTTTTGGAAAATTTTGGACAGTACGAATGTGTGACCACAAAGCAGTAGACATGTTCATAATAGGGAGAATAGTATAATAAGGAATAGGTGAATTTTAACGCATTTTTATACAATTTAACAGCTCAAGGGTTTTTTAATAGCAATAAAAGAGTCAATGAAAAAACATAACTAATTGATTTTATTTACATCATTTTTATATGAAATATTGGGTATATAATATTCTGAATTAATTATACCTCATTACATACAAAAATCATGCTAGACAATAGTCTAAAGATTTTCATTTTATGTCATTATCTTTGAATATGAAAAATGCATTAAAACTCATCCTCACATTTATAAACAATTGATTATTTAACAATTCGGTTGATTAAATAAAATACGACGATATAAATTGTTAGACAAAATAATCATATATTTGCCAAAACGCCCCTGCTTTTGTCCTACTCTGCCATTCAGCTTTCAGATTAGTACGGTAAACTCCCTTTAATTACTTTACTTTCATATTGAAACTGCGTAAAAATTCAATTGAATTGAATATGTAAACTTAGAGCAACATTTCAATAGACTTCTGATTGAAATTCTTTATCGCCTTTATTTACGGTAATAATAAAGAATGTAGCAATACAAAATAAGAAGTCTGAGCATATTATAAAGGTCATATAAAAACCAAGAGTCTAGCTGATGAGCTGTTGGTTTTTTTGGAGAGTTAAATGAAGAAGTATCAATGCATCGTTTGTGGTTGGATTTATGACGAAGCAGAAGGTTGGCCATTGGATGGTATTACTGCTGGCACAAAATGGGAAGATATTCCTGATGATTGGACTTGCCCTGACTGTGGCGTGTCTAAAGCAGACTTCGAAATGGTCGAAATCTGATTACAAGACAAAGACCATGCTGCATGGTCTTTTTTTATGTTATTTGAATAAGTAAAAAGCGGAGAAAAATATGCAACCAATCGTCATTATTGGCTCAGGAATGGCCGGTTATACCCTAGCACGGGAATTCCGCAAATTAAATCCAACACAAGAATTGGTTATGATCAGTGCTGACGATGCGGTGAATTATGCAAAACCGACGCTTTCCAATGCTTTAGTCGGTAACAAAGCACCTGATCAAATTGGTCTTGCCGATGCGACAAAAATGCGTACACAACTCAATATTCGCATTGAAAACGATACATGGGTTAAATCGATTGATGCTGATAAACATGAATTAACCCTAGATCAAGCAGGTCAAACCACAACCCAAGGTTACTCCAAACTTATTCTTGCTGTGGGTGCAAATCCTGTCCGTTTAGCCATTGCAGGTGATGGTAGTGATGACATTCATGTCGTAAATTCATTGATTGATTACCGTGCATTTCGCGACTCACTGAATCAGTGCTCTACTGCTGAATCAGGTGAAAAACGTGTAGTCATTTTAGGTGCAGGTCTAATTGGTTGTGAATTTGCCAATGATCTACAAAATACAGGTCACAAAGTCACGGTGATTGATTTAGCGCCACAGCCTTTAGGTCGACTTTTGCCAGCACATGTTGCACAAGCCTTCCAACACAATTTACAAGAATCAGGCATTCAGTTCGCACTCGGCACAACGGTTGAAAAAATCAGTAAAATTGATATTGGCTACCAAGTTGTACTCGCCAATGGTCAATCGTTGGTTGCAGATGTCGTACTTTCTGCGATTGGTTTACAGCCGAATATTGCCTTAGCAAAAACGGCGAATATTGAAACAAGCCGTGGGATCATTGCAAATACCCTAATGGAAACCAATCAACCGGATATTTATGCAATCGGTGACTGTGCAGAAATTAATGGTACATTGTTGCCTTATGTGATGCCTCTGATGCAACAAGCACGTGCACTTGCAAAAACACTTGATGGTCAAAATACGAATGTCCACTATCCAGCTATGCCCGTTGCTGTTAAAACACCTGCTGCTCCACTAACTGTGCTTCCTGTGCCTGTGGGTGTTGAAGTCAATTGGGAAAATGAAGAGTTTGAAGATGGTATGTTGTCAAAAGCCATTGATTCAACAGGTACACTCAGAGGTTTTGTCTTGCTCGGTGCAACTGCAGGCAAACAACGCTTAGCTTTGACTAAACTCGTTCCTGACCTGATTCCTGCTACAGTTTAAATTGATTTTTAAAGGTCTGTATCCATATAAAAGATACAGACCTCTTTCACTATCTAGGAAAAATAATAATGAATAGTGCACTTCAGTTCCAAATCTCTCCTTACACACCTTTTATGCAAGAAACTTCGATTGACTTGGGTAATGGTGTGCAATTGCATGTTGAAATAGGCGGAAAAGAAACTGATCCAGCCATTTTGTTGATTATGGGCTTAGGTGCACAAATGTTATTTTGGCCCGATTTTTTCTGTAAATCTCTTATTGATCAAGGCTATCGTGTAATTCGCTTTGATAACCGTGATATTGGTCTATCTTCTAAAATTCGCCACAAAGGCCCTCGTTTGAATCATTTAAAACTGATGGGGCGTTTTGCCATAGGCTTACCTAATAATGGCGCGCCTTATAATCTTTATGATATGGCAGATGATGTTGCACTACTTATTGATCGCTTAGGTTTAGATCAACCCCATATTATTGGGGCTTCCATGGGTGGTATGATCGCACAAATTCTTGCAGCAAAATATCCTGAAAAAATTGGAAAATTAGGGTTAATATTCACCAGTAATAATCAGCCTTTACTGCCACCACCCTTTCCAAAGCAATTATTTACACTCATTGGTAAACCTGAATCGCGTGATGAACAAGGTATTATTAATCATTCGTTAAAAGTTTTTAAAACGATTGGTTCTCCTGGATATTTAAATCAATTGGAAGCTTTACAGACCGCTCGTAAGTTATATCAACGAAGTTATCATCCAGCGGGTGTACTTCAACAGTTTTTAGCAATATTATGTACAGGTTCATTATTACCATTGGATAAACAGATTCAAAAACCGACTTTGGTGGTTCATGGATCAAAAGATCGTCTACTTCCACCGAGTCATGGTAAGGCTGTTGCCAAGGCAATATCAGGTGCTAAGTTTGAATTAATTGAAGGAATGGGGCATGATATCCCTCCGCACTTTATTCCTCAACTTAGTGGATTATTTGCTCATCATTTTAAATCGTAAATATTAGGACACTATGGCTGCATTACCATCCCTAAGACAGCTGTCATATTTGGTGACATTGTCTGAGACGTTGCACTTTACTGAAGCAGCGCGCCGTTCGTTCGTCACTCAATCTACGCTTTCAGGCGGGATTATGGAGCTTGAACGTTTATTGGGTGGCGTACTTGTTGAACGCGATCGTCAAAACGTACGTTTAACTCCGTTGGGTGAACAAGTTGTCGCCCGCGCCCGTGTCCTTCTTGCCGATGCTCAGGACTTAATGCGATTAAGCCGTGAGATGAGTGAGCCGCTTACGGGTGATCTACATCTTGGTATTATTCCGACTATTGCGCCTTTTATTTTGTCTAAATTATTAGATGAAGTGCATAAGCAACTGCCCAAAATTCAGTTACATTTGCATGAAGCGCAAAGTGATAAAATTGTAGAAAAGCTTGAACATGGTAATTTGGACATGATCATGCTCGCTCTACCTTTCGATACACGTGGTCTAAAAGTTGCTGAAGTTGCAAAAGAAAGTTTATTTTTGGTTTACAATAAAAATGATCAAAATGCTGCCAATGCAAGAAAGCTAGATGACCTCGATTTAACACATTTAATGTTATTGGAAGAAGGTCATTGTTTACGTGACCATACTTTAAGTGTTTGCCCAATTAGTGAACGTAAAAATGATCATCGCCTAAAAGCGAGTTCTTTACCGACATTGGTTGAAATGGTTAGTGCCAATCTTGGTTTTACCTTACTGCCTGAAATCGCAATTCATGCACATATGCTGAAAAGCAATGAACAGATTGTCATTAAACAGATCGAAAATGCGCCTTCTCGTGTATTGGCTTTAGTTACGCGTAAAAGTACGCCATTACAAAATGAGTTTGATGTTCTTTTACAAATTTTGCAAAAAATTACCTCTGATTTGCATTAAGTCCGTATTGTATTATTTTAAAACCCCAATTTAATATTGGGGTTTTTTATTGTATTGTTTTTCTTAGATATAAATTTTTATGTAATTCTATTAGTAAGCAATTTTTACAGTCATCTTGTATATAATTATTCAATTCTTGATCTAAGCAATTGCTTGGTCAATTTATAACAATCTAAAAATATTTTCTATAATTCCACATTTTAGATTTTATTATTTCCGACAAAGTTTTGAACCTTTAGTCATTTAAAAAAGAAAAACTATCCTCTAGATTAATCAAAATTAGATCAATGAATGGGTATATAAAGAGAAAAACAAACCCCACGTTCTGTATTTTCAACATGATAATCACCCTCTTGTAATTTCATAATTGAAGCCACAATCGACAAACCCAAACCACCAGAACGCCCTTGTAAATGACGAGATGACTGGCACTGATAAAAGCGTTCAAAAATATAAGGTAAATGCTGATTTTCAATAAATACATCTCGACTAAGCACAGAAAGCTTAATCATTTCTCGGTTTTTATATGTAACGTATTTTGTATACAGATGAATGATGCCACCTTCTGAGCCATGTAAAACTGCATTTTCAACTAGATTAGAGATTGCACGTTGTAATAAATCAGGATCCGTTTTAACAATTAAATTTTCAACTTCTGACATGATCTGTATACGCTTTTCACTCGCTAGAAGTTCATAAAAACTCAAAATATTTTCAATAAATTCTTGAATTTCGATAGACTGAAAATCTAGTCTAACTTGCTGTTGCTCTGCTCTCGCTAGAAATAACATGCTGTCGATCATGCGCTTTAAACGTTGATATTCATCTAAATGTGAAATCAGTAATTCTTGATATTGAGCAGATGTACGAGGCTCTGAAAGTAAAATTTCAGTTTGTCCCATCACGTTATTCAAAGGTGTTCGAAATTCATGTGCAATATTCTCTGAAAAACGATTAAGCTCCAGATAACCACTTTCAATACGTTGCAACATATGATTAATCGCATGGCTCAGTTGCATAATGTCACTGCTTTTATGCCGAATCACAATCCTCTGTTGTAAAGATTGAATATCTATAGCCTGAGTTTGATGAGTTAGTTCACGTAGACCCGTTAACCCGAAACGGCAAACAAACCAACAAAGTAAACATATTATTCCGATGCCTATACCAAAATAAAAAATCAGGTCATTGCGAAAAGAATATAAAATACCAAGACGTTCAGACCATTGTTTCCCTGCAATTAATTGATAGGATTGTCCTGAAATTTCAAAATTTTTCCAAGCGATGCGAGTCGATAATTCACCTTGATGCAGGTCAAGAAAATGGATTTTTTGATCAGCGGTCAAATCGGGAATATTGATATCTAATGGATTGATATTAATTAATTTTTCTTTGTCATGAATTAAGATAAATAGATTATCTTGGTTTCCTAACATATTTTGATAAATCTTAGGTTTCTGAACGATTTGTTGAATATTTTCGCTATCTTGAAGTAATATTTCCAAACGTTCTATACGCGAGGCTAGAGCCTGATCCTGTTCACGAATCAAGATACGGTCGATTCCTAAATAAGTTAAAATACCAACCAAGCACAATATAATGGTACAGACAAGTGTCACCATGAGTGTAAGTCGAAACTCTAGTGAACGCACATTCATCAAACAATCTCTTCTGAAAGTTTATAGCCTAAACCACGAATGGTATGAATTAATTTAAGTTCACTGATGTCATCTACTTTTTGACGTAACCGTCGGATGGCGACATCAATAAAATTCGTATCTGTATCAAAATTGATTCGCCAGACTTCTGATGCAATTTGGCGACGTGAAATAATCTGATTATGGTGTTGCATCAAAAAACGTAACAAATCAAATTCTTTTTTACTCAATTCAATCAATTGATTCGCACGTAAAACTTTGTGTTGAGTCAAATCAAGTTGTAAATCTGCAAGCGTTAAAATATTACCCATTTGAACTTGTTGGCGACGAAATAAACTTTTAATTCGAGCCAACAATTCGACATATGAAAAAGGTTTGGCAAGATAATCATCTGCTCCTAATTCCAACCCTTTGACCCGATCCATAATCTGATCTTTAGCGGTCAGAAAGATCACAGGAACCTGAGAAAATTGTCGCAATATTTGTAATACAGTCCAGCCATCAATATCGGGCAGCATCACATCTAAAATAACCAAATCAAATCGCTTTTTTTTTAAAAGCTCTAGCCCTTCAAGACCATGATTAACATATTGCGCTTGATATCCAGACTCGATTAAACCTTGCACCAAGTAACCTGCAATTTTTGTTTCATCTTCAATAATAAGAATACGCATGATAGGAACATCCATTTCTAAAATGACAAGATTGTAATGTAAATGTCATGTTGCACTTCGACTGCTTATTTAGACTAAAAGCAATACAAAGAGGTGGGTCGTATGGAAAAAGTCATTTTAGGACTGATGCTGGGATTGTTTTTTAGCGCGCCTAGTTTTGCAGAAAATTTCGAACTTTCAAAGCAGTATAATCTTAATTTAGCTACAGCAGAAAAATTAGCGATAAATGCTGAAAAATCTTGTCAACAGTTAAATAAGCATTTAGCTGTTGCGATATTGGATCGTAGTGGTCAACCTCTCTTAATCAAACGTCATGAAAGTGTTGGGCCACATAATGCAAGCGCTGCACAAAAAAAAGCATTTACTGCACTTTCAACTAAAACTCCAACCACTATTTTTAGCCAAAATGCTCGGCAGAATATTGACTCACAAAACCTCACTTCTTTCTCAGAACTATTGTTGTTAGGCGGTGGTTTTCCAATTGTTTATCAAAATGAAGTCGTCGGAGCCATTGGAATTGCGGGTTCTGGTGGTTCTAAAAATGATGATTTATGTGCCGAACAAGCAATCAAAATGACATTTAATTCACAGGAGATATAAATATGAAAGCATTGGTATTGGGTACAGGAATGCTATTAAGTGCATATACAATGGCCGCTGATAATCCTTTAAGTGTACATGTACTTAACTTACAAACTGGATTGCCATCATCTGAAGTTGCTGTTGTACTTGAACAAAATAAAAAAGGTCAATGGATCAAACTCAATGAAAAATTCACCAATGAAAATGGACGTGTTACTGCGCTATACCCTGATCATAAAGCACTTGAACAAGGTGTTTATCGCGTGACTTTTAAAACAGGTGATTGGTTTAAAAGTCATAATGAAAATAGTTTCTTTCCAGAAGTGCCTGTCATCTTTAATGTAGATGGTGCAGTAAAGCACTATCATATTCCTTTATTAGTGAGCCCTTATGGTTATTCAACCTATCGTGGCAATTAAACGTTAATGACAAAAAAGTATGAATAATATGAATAATATGATGATTATTTTGTTCATACTTTTTCATACATGAATATGCTTTTCTAATTTTATTGGCTATTCACAACTGCTTTCATGTAATTTATAAGCAAAAATAAATTTCACGAACCTTATTTTGACCCACTCAATTTTCATAGGTATTTCGAAACTTTAGTGTTGATATCTTTTAATCTAAAATTTTATATACGCTACTAGTTTGGTAAAATCTTGGCTAAATAAAAATTAATAACAATATCTTAATTAAAACCTTCTCAACCTCCTCCCAATGCAGCAACCAATTGTGCAGCATTATTCAATTGTAATTGCTGCAATTGTAAAGTAGTCTGCTCTGCCTGTAATCTTAAGTTTTGAGCAGTCACTACTTCCAAATAACTCACCAAACCTGCATTGTAACGCCGAATCGCAACTTGTTCATTTTCAGTTGCCAATGCAAATAGTTTCGCTTGTTCATCTTGTTGCTGTTTAAAACTCGATGCTTGTAACAAAGCATCTTCGACATCTTTCCACCCCGTTAAAATCGCCTGCTTATACGCTGCTAATTTTTCATCATAATTGGCTTGAGCCTGAGCAATTTCTACTTTTCGTGTACCACCATCAAAAATAATGGTTGCAGCTTGTAAACCTGTAGACCATAAGTATTGTGGCGATTGAAAAAGATGACTAAAAATTTGGCTATTTAACCCTCCATTTAAGCCAATTGTTACATCTGGCAACCATGCTGTTTGGGCTAACCCTAGTTCAGCATGCATTATTGCTAATTCACGTTCTGCATGAATAACATCGGGACGCTGTACCAATAATCGGCTCGGAAGCTCTGATGGTATGTGTGGTACTGTCAATACTTGCTTTTGTTTGGTCAATTGAAATTGGGCAACACTTTTACCTTGTAACACTGACAAAATGTTTTCTTGTAAATTTCGATCTCTAGTTGTTTCAATCTGTTTGATTTGTACCTGCTTTAATTGGGTTTCAGCCTGTATGACATCTGCCCGAGCAATCATGCCTGCATTGTATTGATTCTTTAAAATTTGAACTGAGCGAATATAACTTTTTAGAGTATGTTCAAGCAAATCGAATTGAGCATCCAATACTCTGATATTCCAATAAGTTTCTGTAGCTAACAACTGTTGGTTTAATTTCACAGCGTCTAAATCTGCTTGATTCGCTTCTAAATTGGCTTGTTGCCCTTCAATGGCTTTTGCCACTCGCCCCCATACATCAGGTACCCAACTGGCTTGAAGAGCCAACCCAAATTGACCGCTTGTTGATATGTTTTTTGCCCCATTACGGTTTGTAGAACCATTTACTGTGATGTTTGGTAACCGATTGGCGCGTTGTATATCGAGTAATGCTTGTGCCTGCTGATAACGTGCTTCAGCTTGTTTTAAACTTAAATTTTCTTGATTCAATTGTTCCATCAACCGACTTAACACTGGGTCTTGATAAATGTTCCACCACCCATCATCGGAAGTTTTAATGGCTGAGGTTTGTACCCAATTTAAATCTGCATATTTATATTGATCATCAGCTTGTATAAGTGGAATTTTATATTCAGGTGGTTGCAATAGCATATGAGAACTGCAAGCAGTTAAAATGAGCGCGCAACTGAGGCTCATCAAATTTTTATAAATTAAACTCTGCATTTTGTTTCCTATTTACCCAAATCAATCGCATGCACATTTTTCGATCTTTTAAAAAATTCAGCACATTTTTCCAAAACTAAATACAACACAGGCGTAGTATATAAAGTAAGTAATTGTCCAAGCGCCAATCCACCGACAATCACTACACCTAATGGCTGACGCAATTCAGCCCCTTCACCCCAACTGAGTGCCAATGGAACAGTACCTAACAATGCTGCCGTGTTCGTCATGAGAATGGGTCTAAACCGTAGTTCCGCTGCTGATAACACTGCCTGATAAGCTGATTTTCCTGCCCGCCTTTCCATCAATGTAAAATCAATGAGAAGAATGGCATTTTTCACCACGACCCCAATGAGTAGGAACATTCCCAACAAGGCAATTAGGGTAAAATGGAAGCCAAATGTCCATAGTGTCAGTAAAGCTCCCAAGGCGACTGCGGGTATGGTGGACAGAATCGTAAAAGGATGAAGTACACTTTCATAGGTCACACCTAATACGATATAGATCATTAAAATCACCACCAACACAAGTACAGGCGTGCTTAAGCCACTTTGTAAGCTTTGTTCTTCGGCTTCTTTATCACTGGTCATGAAAATTTCGTTTGGCAACATCACTTCAGGTAGAACTGAACGAATTGCGACATCGGCTTGTTCATTGGTATATTCTGGTTTTACGACATAACCAATTCCCATGGCAGCATATTGATTACGACGATATACTCGATCATTGGTAATTCCGTAAGACCATGTGGCAAAATTACTTAATGGAACTAACTCGCCTTGCTGATTCGGTACGCGTATATTGGTCAAAGCCTCAGGTTGTTCGGTAAAACGTTTATCGACTTCCATAACCACATGAAACTGTTGTGTCTGATCATAAATCGTTGAAATTTGGCGCTGTGAAAATGAATTATTTAAGACACTGGAAATACTTTCTATATTTACGCCCAAGCGTCGAGCAGCCTCACGGTCAATTTCTAAAGTTACATGTTGCGCACCTTCATCGCCCATCGACTCTACTTCTTCAAGCTGAGGAAGTTTTTGCATTGCCAATGCAACTTTAGGAACCCACTCACGTAGCAATGCCACATTGTCAGATTGCAGGAGTAACATATAATCCTGTCCACTTCCACCAAATGGATCATCAAGTTCCAACTCTTGTTTTACACGTGCAGAAAAAATTGCCCCTGCCTGCCACGGCGCATTCTGTTTCAAACGCTCTGCAACTTCATGAGCACTTTGACCATCTCGTTCAGCTTTTGGTTTTAAACTCACCATCAATGATGAATTGGTTGTCCCACCTGAGCCACCCGAAGTTCCTACTACATTTTGTACCGCAGGATCTTTCAGAACGCTCTCGCTAAAAGCTGCAATTTTGGGCTGCATAATTTGAAATGAAAATCCATCATCGCCTCGAATAAAGGCATCGATTTGCCCTGTATCTTGCTCAGGCAATACACGTTTAGGTAGGGTTTGATAAATGTAAGCCGAGCCAACAATTGCACTAACCCATAACACAATAATCAAATAGCTATGCTTGAGCATCCATTTTAAAGATACTAAATAAGCTCGATTTAGACTTTTCATCCACCGATGACTATATAGATACAGCGCTTGATGTTGATAGCTAGCCAATGGTTTCAGACAGCGTGCAGATAAGCTTGGCGTTAATATCAGTGAAATCACTACCGATAAAATAACAATAAAAACTAATGTTAAAGAGAACTCTCGAAAGAGGCGCTCAATTACTCCCCCCATAAACAAAATAGAAATAAAAATCACGACTAAAGCTAAATTCATAGCAATCAAGGTCGTCCCAACTTCCTGAATGCCCTTTAAGGCAGCTTGAATGGGTTGTTCGCCTTGCTCTATATGACGTTCAATATTTTCGAGAACCACAATAGCATCATCAACCACAAGTCCAATAGCGACAATGACTGCCATAATGGACAAGTTGTTAAGTGAAAATCCAGCCAAGTACACCAAACTGCTTGCGCCAATCAAAACCACAATTAAAGCTACAGCAGGCACCAATGCACTTTGTACTCGCCCAAGCATTATTGCGACAACAATCACGACCAAAATGATTGAAAGTAACAAAGTATCTCTTGCTTCATCTAAACCTGCCCGAATAATTTTTGAACCATCCATTACTGTTGCAAGTTGAGCATCCTCAGGGATCATCATTTGCAATTCAGGCAATCTTTCTTTAATTTTTTCAATGGTTGCAACGGTGTTGGCATTCGGCTGTCGGCTAATTTTAATAATGACTGCGGGTTTACCATTATGAAAGCCACTAACATAACGGTTTTCCACTGAGTCTTGAACCTCAGCCACATCTTTTAACCGTACAATGGTTTGAGCATTTTTATGTACAGTCAGATTGGCAAAATCAGCCGCTGTTTTTAAATTGCTAGAAAGTGCCACTTGCCAACGTAATTGTTCAGTTTCAACCACACCAAGCGCTTGTGTACGGTTACTTTTATCAATGGCTTCACGTACCTGCTCTAAAGTAACCCCTTGCGAAATAAGCGCATTTGGATTTAAGGTAATTCGCACCGCAGGCATGGAAGCACCATCAATAGAAACCTCCCCCACACCGCTGAGCTGTGCCAAATTAGGTTGTAACAGATCACTTGCTATTTCATACAATTTACCCGCAGATAAATGTTCCGAACTCAGTGCTAAGTAATAAATAGGGCTTTGGCTTGGGTTCACCTTAAAATATTCAGGTGGGTTGGGCATGCCTGAGGGTAGCTGCGACATGGCGGCATTGATGGCTGCCTGTACTTCTCTTGCCGCTTCATTAATGTCGGTTGCCAAATCAAAATTCAAAACCACTTGTGCCGAACTCTGACTACTCGATGAGTTAATGGCTTTGACCCCCGAAACACCCATCATGGCACGTTCCAATGGCATTGCTACTGTTGCAGACATACTTTCAGGGCTTGCACCAGGTAAACTTGCTCGTACCACAATGGTTGGAATATCTGCTTGTGGCAAAGCAGCAACAGGCAAACGTAAATATGCCAAAATACCTAATAAGACGATTGCAATAGCGATTAAAACACTTGCTACTGGTCGATGAATGAACGTTGAGAGTAAATTCAAGACTTACTCCCCTGTTCTTGAGCAAGCTCTTTAGCAATCGCTTGACTTGAGTCTGGTTGACTAAAAGACTGTTGTAACCGATCAAAAAACAAATACACCACAGGTGTAGTAAAGAGTGTCAGAACTTGACTTAATATCAACCCACCGACCATAACAATTCCAAGTGGTTGTCTAAGCTCAGCCCCTGCCCCTGATGCCAACATCAATGGAATTGCACCCACCAATGCGGCTAAAGTCGTCATTAAAATAGGACGGAAACGCATGAGTGCTGCTTGGTAAATTGCCTGTTGCGGTGAAAGACCTTCATTGCGCTGTGCAGCCAAAGCAAAGTCGACCATCATAATGCCATTCTTCTTCACCAAACCAATCAGTAAAATTATGCCAATGAGAGCAATCATGTCTAATGGCCGATTGACCATAAACAGCGCAAGTAAAGCTCCGATTGCAGCAGAAGGTAAAGTGGAGAGAATAGTAATCGGATGAATAAAACTTTCGTATAAAATTCCTAACACGATGTACATCGTAACAACTGCAGCAATGACTAACCAAAATGTATGCTGTTTTGAGTTTTCATACGCTGCCGCAGCACCTTGGAGTTTCACTTTGACATCAATCGGTAAATTTAATTGCTTTTCAACTTCATGAATCACAGTAATTGCATCACCCAATGCCACATCTTTGGCTAAATTAAATGACACACCATTGGCAGGAAATTGTGCTTGTTGTTGTATAAGAATCGGGATACGTTTTTGCACAATTGTTGCCACGGAACTGAGTAAAATCGGCTCACCATTCTTATTATGAATATAAGTTTGTGCTAGAGCATCAAAACCTTGTGTTGAATCTGGTGCAAGTTCTAACACAATACGGTATTGATTCGACTGTGTGTATAAAGTGGCAATTTGTCGCTGCGCAAATAAATTTTGCAGTGCCAAGCTGATGTCTTCAATATTTAAATCCAATCGTGCTGCCGCATCACGATTCACATCAATAAAGGCTTGCAAACCTAATCCACCACCATCACGGGTCACATCAGAAAATTCTGTCTGCTTGCGTAAAGCATCAACCAAAACTGGTGTCCATTGCTCTAAATCTGCAGTATGAGTTGCCGTAAGGCTTAATTGATATTGGGTTCGACTAATTTTGTCTTCAATACTTAATTCCTGTACAGGCTGCATCCAGCCTTGAATGCCTTTGACCTGTTCAAATTCTCCTCTTAAACGGATTATCACTTCTGATGCACTTTCACGTTCAGCATAAGGTTTAAGATTAATAAGAATTCGACCATTACTGAGCTTTGGATTATTGGCATCAATCCCAATAAATGAGGACAAACTTTCAACTGCAGGATCTTTTAAAATTTGTTGTGCCAAAGCTTGTTGACGTTCGCTCATGGCTTGGAACGAAATATCATCAGGTGCTTCTGTCACGACTTGAATAACGCCACTGTCTTGTACAGGGAAAAATCCTTTTGGAATCATCCAATACATAACACCTGCCAACATGACCGTAGTTAGCATCACAACTAAGGTAAGTGTTTGATGTTTAAAAACCCACTGCAATCCTTTGCCATATTGCTGAATAACCCAATCCAAGCTCCATCGGCTACGTGAATAGGCATGTTGGGTATTTTTAAGTAAATACGCACACATCATTGGGGTAAGCGTGAGTGAAACGATGAGGGATAATCCAATCGCTACGGCTAAAGTCACAGCAAACTCGTGAAACAAACGTCCCACCACATCGCCCATAAATAGTAAAGGAATGAGTACTGCGATTAATGACACTGTAAGCGAAATAAGGGTAAATCCAATTTCCCTTGAACCTTTTAGTGCTGCCTGTAATAAACTTTCACCTGACTCTCGATGTCGAGCAATATTTTCCAACATCACAATTGCATCATCGACCACAAAACCAGTGGCGATGGTCAGTGCCATCAGCGTCAAATTATTGACAGAAAAGCCTAGAAAATACATTAAAACAAATGTACCAATAATCGACAGCGGTACAGCAATACTTGGAATAATCGTGGCAGAAAGATTTCTTAGGAATAAGAACGTTACCATCACTACCAAACACACAGCAAAAACCAATTCCTTTTGCACATCATGAATCGAACTACGAATACTTTCAGTTCGATCAGTCAAAATACGAATTTTGACATTATCGGGTAGATTCTGTTGCAACTCAGGTAATATTTTTTTAATCTGATCGGCAACCTGAATGACATTAGCATTTGGTTGACGCTGTACATTGACCAAAATTGCAGACTGGCTGTCTGCCCATGCCGCCATATAACGGTCTTCACTTCCCTCAATGACGGTTGCAACATCTTTGAGGCGAATTGGTGCACCATTATTCCAGCGGAGAATTAAAGCTTCATAATCTGCAATTGAACGAATTTGATCATTTGCATCCAACATCGTGGTACGAAATGGCCCATCAAAACTTCCTTTCGGTTGATTTGCATTTGCAGAATTAATCGCAGATCGAACATCTTCCGCACTCATTTTATAATTTGCTAGTGCAGTTGGATTCATTTGTACGCGGATTGCAGGTCGTTGCCCCCCTGCAAGGCTCACCATCCCCACACCCGTCAGTTGCGACAGTTTTTGTGCAACCCGAGTATCAACCATGTCATAGACAGTGGTTAATGGTAATGTTTCTGAGCTAATCGCCAATGTAATGACAGGAACATCGGCGGGATTTACTTTACGATAAATTGGTGGTGTTGGTAAATCGTTGGGTAATTTACTACTCGCAGTACTTAATGAAGATTGAACTTCTTGCTCTACCACGCCCAACTCGGCACTAAGATCAAACTGCAATGTAATAACAGATGCTCCAACTGAACTGTTGGAAGACATTTGCTTTAAGCCAGCAATTTTCCCCATTTCACGTTCAAGTGGTGCGGTAATAGTTCGCTGTACCGTGTCTGGATTTGCTCCTGGCTGAAAGGTATACACCTGAATAATCGGATAATCGACTTGCGGTAAAGCAGATACAGGAAGCATTCGCCAAACCAACAGACCACTCAACAGCAACGCCAACATCAGTAGCGTTGTTGCGACTGGACGTAAAATAAAGAACCTTGAAATATTCATGATTTATCCAGCAACAGATTCTATTACAGGGTGATTTTTTTGATCATCAGAAATAATTTGAACTTCCTTACCTTCTGAAAGACGGTCAATGCCTTCAAGAACCACTTTTTCAGTACCGTCCAATCCTTCTAAAACTTCAATTTTCCCATTGGTACTTAAACCCAATTTAAGCATTTTAACTTCGGCTTTATTGTCTTTATTGATGATGTAAACATAAGTTCCTTTTGCACCATGCTGCACAGCATCAATCGGAATAGTCACAGCATTTTGAATGGTTTGAGAACTTAAACGCACATTCACAAATTGATTTGGAAATAAACTGTCATTACGATTATCAAATACTGCTTTTAACTTTAATGTGCCTGTAGTGACATCAATTTGATTATCCAATGCCTGCACATGACCCACTGCAAGCTGCTTTTGCTCTGCTTTATCCCATGCACTCACTTGTACTTGATGACCAGATTTTAAAGTTTCACGTAGTGCTGTTAGATGATTCTCTGCTACAGCAAACTGCACATAAACAGGATGAACTTGAGTGATAGTCACCAATCCTGTGCTTTCATTGGCTTGAATCAAGTTTCCAGCGTCTTTTTGTTTAAAGCCAACACGACCTTCTATGGGTGAATAAATTTTGGTATATGACAATTGAAGTTTTGCCGCATCAACTTGTGCACGATTAGATTGCGTTTGCCCTTTGAGCTGATTCACCAATGCCTGTTGTTGTTCGACTTGCTGTTTTGCAATAGAGTCTTGTTTAAACAGTAATTGATAACGAGCAAGTTCAGTTTCAGCATTGTTTAATTGTGCAAGGTTTTGTTGCCTTGTTCCTTCAGCTTGTGCCAAAGCCACTTCAAATGGCGCAGGGTCAATTTGAGCCAATATCTGCCCTTTCTTCACCCATTGCCCTTCTTTAAAATAAACCTGTTGAAGCAAACCAGAAACTTGACTTTGCACATTTACTGTATGCACTGGGACAACCGTACCAATGGCTTTAATTTCAACATCTAAGTTATTACGCTGTACAGGGACAATACGTACAGGTACAGGTTTACTCCATTGGCTATATTCTTCTTTCGGTTTGTTTGAAATTTTTTTCCAATATATTCCACTCACAACCAACAAAACTAATAAGATAAATCCAATGATATATTTCAATTTTCGACCCAATGAAGTATGTTTTTTCGCTGTATTCACATCTAAATTACTCATAAAACTCACTCATTTACAGTCGAAAAAATTGCAATCCAATCACAATAAAAAAAGATATTCTTAATAAGTTTAAATTCAATCTAGCCCGATAAGATTGGATAAAAACGATTGCCCCAGCAATCAACGTAATGACACCAAACCATGCTGTAATTCCGATCGAAACACCCCACGCTAAAATACTGTGAAACAATGAAAGTGCTAAAAATATCCACCCAAAGGCTTTAAATATTTGGATTTTTTTTATAGACAAAGGCTCTTTCAAAACCAGTTTTGCATTACGCTCCATCGAAAGATTTAATGCAAATAATCCGATATAAATCAAAAATATCGTGGTTAAAATATTGATCGACAATATGTTCATGACAACTCCTTGGAACCTTGTAGTTCTGTGGAATTCTCTATCTTGAGCGCAAGTTGCTTTTTAGCTTTTTTGACTGGTAGCTTTAAAATAGAATCACGCTTACGCCAAACCTTATAAGTTGCCCATGCGAGAATTAAACCAATACCAATGAATCCAATATCAATACTGGCTAATGCATAGTCTTGATGTAAAAGTGATACACCTAAGTGACGATCTGTGGTTATAAAATTCAATAAAGGAAGGGATAAATAAGCCAAAGCGGCAAGACCTAAGATTTCAATCCATGCGCGTACAATCGGTCTGCTTAATGCATAAAGGAAACTGAATAATAGTGTGATATATAAACTATGTACTTCCCAATTCGCACGGTTTGCAAAATCCGCAGGAATGAGTCGATTTGCCCAAAAATACACTGCTATAGCAAGTGGTAAACCTGCAATCATGGCAATATTCAAGCGCTCAACTAAGGAGTGCCCAAAACTCATTCGATCTGCTTTTAATTGTTTTGGCCGACGTTTAACCGTCCAAAGCACCAAGCCAGTAGCAATCATTGCCGTACCAAGAACACCAGTTAAAACATATAAAATGCGTAGCAATGGTGAAGCAAATAAACCCTCATGTAAGCCTAATACTGTTGTACCGAATACCATTGGGGCTTTGTCTTGGTTAGATTGATCCTGAAGAATCTTTTGACCTGTGTATAAATCAAAACTTAAAGATGTACGTTTTCGTGCAATAGAGTCGCTACCCGTTTGGTAAAATTCAATTTTTGCAGGCGTTTTACCTTGATCGGGATAAAAATTTATTTGGCTGATTTTTTGTGTTCCCCCCCATTCAGTTTGAACTTTTGCGAGTAAAGGCTGAATAGGAACAAATTTTTGTTGGATTTCACCCATGGTAGGCGGAACAGCAGAATCATTTTTATTAAAACGTGAGTTGGTTGGATATAGCTCCGCATAATAGCGTTCTGTATTTTTCTCTCCCGAGCCATAAACCATTGGAACACCCAAAGGCATATAGGCATTTGCAAAGAAAATAAGACCACTGTAGGTAATCATAATATAGAACGGCAAGGCAATAACGCTAATCACATTATGCGCATCCAACCAAGATCGTTGACCTTTGGCAGGTCTAAAGGTGAAGAAATCTTTAAATATTTTTTTATGCGTAATAATGCCTGAAATGATGGCAACAAACATGAACATCGTACATATGCCAACAATCCGAATACCCCAATCATATGGAATATAATGTAAAGCATAATGCATTCGATAAAGTGTAAAACCGCCACCAGTTTCGCGTGGCTGAATTTGCTCAGAAACAGGCTGACCTGATGAAAGATCAAGTACCTCTTTATTATATTCACCCCGCTTCCCTTCTTCTTTTGCAGGAGAAGTCCAATTCACTGCAAAGTCATCTGCTCCACGTTGATTGGTTAAAAGATTAATTCCCCAATGTTCAGCATTTTGTGCGTCTGGATTATTTTTTAAATAATTATATGCTTTATGCATTTGTTCATTTTCGGGAACAATTACACTTGACTGTAGAGCCTTTTCAGGTTGCATCCAACGGGTTAATTCAATTTGTACATAGCCTGCTGTACCTGTTAAGAATACAAAAAATAAAACCCAGCCAACTACTAAACCAGTCCATGTATGTAACCATGCCATACTTTGGCGAAAGCCCTCTTTCATGTGCTTCCCCAAATTTTTAAGACACTTACAAGACACCCTAAACTTAAAAGTGCTCCACTACACAACCAAACTGTATTTAAGGTTTTCTTTATACTGAATATTGCCAATATAAAAACTAACCAAACAATAAAGCTCAATAGAAAACCGGCATAGGTAGCAACTGCAAGATTATCGGGGAACAATAAACCAACCACAGCAACACTGAGATTTGCCACACCAAACCCACCAAATGCAGCAAGTAAAACTCGTATTAGTACAATAAATCGATAATGCTGTTGCACATTCGACTTGATAATATGGGATTTCATGACTAGACCACTTCAATAAACAACACTGCTTTTACACAGCTATATTTACTTAGACGTATGAAAGAAAAAAAAAGCTCAAAAGAAATGTTAATGTTTGTAAAACTCATTATTGATTTCAATAATGATAATCATTATTATTACCATAATTATTTTTAAGTCAATTCATTCTATAAAATAAGTTATTATTCTCTCTGTTATTAGGCTGTATTATGAATCTAAATGTAAACAAGCAATTATGGTTCAGCCATGTCTATCAAACGCACCAAACCACACTACTATGTTGGTTTAAAAATAAACTTCAACATCATCATCAATCTGAAGATTTAAGTCATGAAGTATTTTATCGTGCCTTAAAAAGCACCTATGATTATGAGAATATTAAAGAACCTAAAGCGTGGTTACTCGGAATTGCAAAACATGTCATTATTGATCATTGGCGCCATCAACATGTTGAGCATTTATATTTAAAAGCTTTAGCTCAACTTCCAGAAGAGTTTCAACCTTCTGTTGAACATGAAATCTGCATTAGAGAAACCTTATTTCAAGTGCACAAAATTTTAGAAAAATTACCGCCACGTGCTACACAAGTATTCTTATTATCTCAACTAGATGGCTTAACTTATAAAATGATTTGTGAAAAACTTGATATTTCTGAAGCAACAGTAAAGCGAGATATGAAACTTGCTTTTCTTGCCTGTATTAGCTTATTACAATAATGAATATGATTGACTTGGTTTCTGATCTTTATGACTACTCCAGCACAACTCTCTGAACAGGTTTTAGATGAGGCTACTGATTGGCTTGTCATTTTAAACTCAGGTAAAGTCAGCCATGAAGAATATCAACAGTTTGAACATTGGAAAAAACAAAAACCTGAAAATGCACTTGCGATTGCGCAAGTCACAAAATTAATGTCAAGTATAAGTGAATTACCCTCAAATCTAAAATCTGAATCATTTACCGACTCTAAAAATAAATTTAATAAAACATTAAAAAACAATATTACTCTAGGTTTATCAAGCCTTCTTATCATTTCATGTGTTTTACATCAGCTCCCTTGGGCTAAATGGCAAGCAGACTACTATACTCAAATAGGCGAAATTAAAAGCTTTAATTTAAAGGATGGCTCTAAACTCACTTTGTCGAGTAATAGCTATATCAATATCCATTTGTCAAAAAATACTCGAACTGTCGAATTGATTCAGGGCGAAATATATATAGAAACAGCTAAAGATCAACAAAAACGTCCATTTATTGTTAAAACTCAATACGGCAATATGCAAGCACTAGGCACACAATTTACTGTTCGCTACGAAAATAATAAAACGAAACTGAATGTTTATCAGCATGCTGTTGCAATTAATGCTCACAACCAAAAAATGCCACAAGTCATTCAACAAGGTTATCGCGCTGTATTTGACAATGACTTCATATCTAAACCTATTCCTTTAAAAAATAATCGTCCTTATTGGACACAAAAATTATTGGTTGTAGAAAACTGGCCACTAAAAAAAGTTTTACATGAATTGTATCGCTATAAAAATGGACAGTATTTTATAGACCCTAATATCAAAAACTTAACTGTCTCTGGTGTTTTTTCATTGTCCAATACTCACCAAAGTTTAGAAAGCTTAGCTTATACCAATCAGCTTGAACTCAATTTTTATAGTCCATATGTACTTTATGTAAAAAAGAAATAGTTTACTTTAACGATTCTCTCTATATTTTTAAGCGCTCTATCCGTATCAATACGGATATTACGTACTATAAAAAATAAATATTTCACAGCTTTATATAAAACAAAAATCATTTTAAATCATTACTATATTTAATATTTCCTTGTAGCTTAAATTTAGCATTCTAAAGCCTTGAGAAAAAAATGAGCTATTTTTTTGTTCTATTCGACTTATAGATAAACATGCTTTTAAATGAGAATTTATATGTCGACATTCCAAGTAAAAAATACATTAGCACTAGCCATTCGTGCAGTTCTTTTGGGGGTTCCTGCATTTACATGTGGACTAACAGCAACTGTTACTTATGCCGCTACTATGCATAGTCTCTCAATTCAAAAAAGTACACTTGATCAGGCCTTAAAACAGCTTGCAATCCAAACAGGGACGACTATCAGTTATGATTCAAAGACCCTTTCAAAAATATATAGTCAGGGCTTAACAGGAAGTTATTCAGCAGAAGATGCTTTAAATAAATTATTGCAACCCACTAATTTTGAATTAATTAAACTTAAAAATGGTGGGTTTGGTATCACCCCAAGCAAAACAACAAATGAAAATGAAGCGAATCAACTTAAACTTAGCACTATTCCATCTAATCTAAATTTACAAACATCAGATGAAATAGAAAAACTACCAACTATTACCATCACCTCAAGTACGACTCAACCATTAACGACAGAAAACACAGGTTTATATACTGCAAAAGCAACCACTGCATCTACTGGATTAACACTCAGTTTAAAAGAAACACCTCAATTGGTAAGTGTTATCACTCGGCAACAAATGGAAGATCAAAATCTTACACAACTTATGGATGTTGTAAATCAAGCTGCTGGTTTATCCACTAAGCAAGGAGGAAATATAGGTTCAGATAGTTCTCCAATTTATGCTCGTGGTCAAACAGTAGATAACTATTTACTAGATGGTGTAAAACTACTTAATTCATATTCAAGTATATTTCAAAGCCAAGATACGGCACTTTTTGACCGCGTTGAAATTGTTCGTGGAGCAAATGGAATAATGACTGGTGCGGGCGCGGCTAGTGCAAGTATAAATATGGTTCGTAAAAAACCATTAGAAGATTTCAAGGCTACTGTCAGTGCAAGTGCAGGTTCATGGGATACTTATCGTGCAGATATTGATGTTTCTACACCTTTAACACAGTCAGGCAATGTTCGTGGTCGAGCTGTATTGGCTTATCAAGATGGTGATTCTTATATTGATCGCTATAATGAAAAACGTAAAGTGGCATATGGTGTCATTGAAGCAGACTTATCAGATCAAACTAAAGCCAGTTTAGGAGTCAGCTATCAACAGATTGATATAACGGGTATTGCTCGTAGTGGTTTACCTACCTATTACACTGATGGAACACCTATAAATTGGTCACAATCAGATTCAGCTTCTGCAAATTGGTCAACATCAGATCGTTCAACTACTGGCTATTTTGCAGATATTGAACATCAGATTAATGATAACTGGAAAGTAAAAGGAGTTGCATCACGAACGATTACTTCATCCGATGAGACTGTAGGTTATGTATTTTCTGGTGCAGGCATCAATAAAGAGACAGGAGCTGGTGCTTTACTTTATGGAACACGCTGGGACTACAAACCCACTCAAGATTTATTTAATATAACCTTAAATGGCTCATTTGATTTGTTTAATCAAACACATGAAATCGTTGCTGGAACCACATATGCAAAAAGTGAAAATAAACGTCCTAGCTCAACGGGTTGGAATGTTAATACAATAGATAATATTTTTACTTGGGATGGCTATACTCCTGCTAAACCGGAGCTAAAAACCAATGGATGGTACAGTACTGACGAAAAAACTCTTTCTGCCTTTACTGCAGCTCGCTTTAAACTTACTGACCCACTAGCAATGATCATTGGCGCTCGATTTGATGATTGGGAACGGATTTCAAAGACCAATCCCGAAACAGGTGGTACGGCAACGAATAAAAAACAACAAGAAAAAGAAATCATTCCTTATGTGGGACTTACATACGATCTAACGCCATCGTGGACCGCTTATACGAGTTATACAACTATTTTCTCTCCACAAGATCGATATGATATTAATGGTAATTTTATCGACCCATTGGTTGGAAATAGCACTGAAATAGGAATTAAAGGTGAATTTTTCGATAATCAATTAAATATCGGAGCGGCAATTTATCAAACAAAAGAAGATAATAAAGCGATACTCATCACGGGTGCTCCACAAATTGATCTACCGAATGGTCAAAAAGTATCACCATATCGTGCTGAATCTGGTACAAAAAGCCGCGGGTTTGAGTTGGAAGCAACAGGTAAGCTAACAGATTTATGGCAAATTTCAGCAAGCTTTGCGCGTAATCTTTCTCAAGATAGTAAAGGTGATAATCTCAATAGTGATGTACCAAATAACATAGCTAAATTATTTACTTCATACACATTCCCCCAATTGAATCAGGCATTAACAGTTGGTACTGGAATTCGTTGGCAAAGTGATATTTATACATATGTTAAACGCACTAACTCTTTTAAATCTGAACAAGGAAGCTATGGCATAGTTGATTTAATGGCACGCTATAAAATCAATGAGAACCTAACAGCCAATTTAAATATTAATAATCTATTCAATGAAAAATATCATTTAACTACGTTAAATAGCTATTATGGTGCACCAACTAACTTTCAAGTTGGTGTTAAATATAATTGGTAGTTCATAAGTTATAGTTTTATATAGAGGCTTATTCATTAATATAACTCTCAAATGAATAAGCCTTAAGCAAAGTTTAATCTATGAAAGATTTAATGTTAAAAACATTACTCTTTCTAAAAAAATCAGGACAATCTTAAAAAAAATCAAAAAATAAAATAATGAATCCATAACCCCATCATAGTTACACCTCAAATTTTAAAACTGAAATAATAAATTTATACTTGAATAATAACGAGCTATGACACCAATCAGAAACTAAATATTTCCATTAAAAACTTATCAAAATATTTAATCACAATCTAGTGAAAGCTGAGAAAAAAAATTCTAGAAAGCACTTGCTGTTGTGCAATTGGATTCGTAAATATCAAAAATTGTGGCATACTTAGCAATAGGTGTAAACTCGAAGCTAGGCTCATCGTCCACTCAAATCGGAGCAACGAGTATCACAACTAACATGAAATTGTATCTAATCCATTGAATTTGTATATTAAAATCTAATTAATGAAATTTATCTTCGTACAGAAGTATTAAATAAAGTTACGGAATTAGATCAACTCCATACCGAAGTTGGTATTTGATTTTTTATAATTTAGGAAAATTTTATTTTTAATTTTTTATAAGATAAATTTTATTAAAATACTTAAAAGCAACCCATTCTAAAATTATTATTTTAAAAAAGGTTGCTACATAACATAAAATCCTAATATTTTTTAAAACTTATACTTGAGTCCTAAATTATAGTTACGCCCTTCACCCCATGTATAAGTGCTATACCAGCTAAAAATCGTATAATACTTTTCATCTAAAAGATTATTCACATTAAATGAAAATGATAGCTGATCATTGAGTTTATAATTAGCCATTGCATCAACTAGCCAATAATCAGAAACGGTATGTTTTACAGGGTCTGTATATTGTGGATTATGTACATTACCCCATGTCTCATCTTGCCAACGTACACCACCACCTATGGTTAAACCCTCAACCCATTGATTAACTTTATAACTAGTATAAAGTGTAAACTCATTTTCAGGTGTTAACGTACTCACCTTACTCTCTTGTTGTTTCGATACTTTATGATTAAAACCTGCATGTAGATTCCAATCAGGCATAATCTCACCTGTAACTTCTAATTCTACACCTTTAGTTTTAACGCCTTGTATCGCTTCAAATGCAGCATCACCAGAAGGGGTTGTCACACCAGCAATCTCTTGAGCAAAATTGTCTTGTTTAAGCTGATAATATGCCAAACTCGCATTTAAACGACCATCATAAAACTCCCCTTTTACGCCTACTTCGTAGTTCTCACCTTCTTGTGGATCAAGTGTTTTTCCATTTACATCTCTATTAGATTGAGGTGAGAATATTGTGCTATAACTCGCATAAAGAGAATAATTGTCATTTAAATCATAGACTGTACCAATATATGGTACAAAAACTCCAGATTCTTTAATATCCTCTGATTCATAATTGGCAACCCTGCCTCCTAAAATCAATTTTAAATCATCTCGTAAATTCAAACGAGATGTGACATATAATCCATTTTGTTTGGTCTTTTCTTTATTTGTCCAATGACTACCTGCTTGCCAATCAGGTTCTGGTACATTGCCATTCCATTGATAGTATTGATCTACAGTGGTCTTATAATCATTTGGTGCGCTATAGCCATTATTTTTCCATGTACTTTCCGAAATATTTGCACCTACAACCAATTCATGTTCACGTCCAAGTAATTTAAATGGTCCGCTTGCATATATATCAGCAGCATTGCTTTTTGTCTCACCTTTATAATTTCCAGCCCACATAGAGACACCACTTCCATCGATTGGATTTGGATTTCCTCCTGCAGCTGCACCTAACTGCGCATCATAACCATTGATTTGGTGATTTAACTGTAGTTTAGCTACCCAATCGTTATCAAATTTATGCTCTAAAGTTGAAAAAATCGTCCGTGTATATTGCTCCCAATTACTCCAACGGGCACCATTATTAAAGTTAGCGGGCATTTTATTGAAATTACCTGCTGTATTATAAATGGGTATACCGCCCCAAGTTGATCCTTCAGGTTTGCTATCTTGATAATCAGCACCAACAGTCAAAAGTGTTTTATCTGTCAAATCAGTTTCTACTATGCCGTAAAAAACGGGGGTTTTACGTTCATAGTGATCCAATTCAGATTCTTTATCCTGATATGCCGCAACACCACGGGCACGAAAAGTACCAGAGTCATTAAGTGGTCCACTTAAATCAATTTCACCACTATAAGTATTCCATGAGCCTACCCCAACTGATGCACTACCCTGAAATTCGCTAGTCGGTTTTTTACGAATTAAATTAATCGTAGCTCCAGGATCACCTACACCTGTTAATAATCCCGTTGCGCCTTTTAAGACTTCAATACGATCATAGATTGCTGTATTACTTAAGGTATTACCCGCTGAATATGCTGAATCACGACGCATAGGAATCCCGTCGTATTGAAAATTTTGAATAGCAAACCCACGTGAATAATATTCAGTCCTTTCACTATCATAAGTGACAACACTAACACCAGGTGTATGGCGCATTACATCATCAATAGAATTTAAGTTAAAATCATCCATTTCCTGTCGAGTAATGACACTAATTGTCTGTGGTGTTTCTCTTGGCTTTAGAACTAAACGCGTAGCAGTAGCGATTGTACTTGGTGTGTATATTCCACTATTTTCTGTTATTCCACCTAGCTGATTGGCTATAATCGTGATCGTAGGAAGGATCTTAGTCTCTACCACATTACTTTTTTCTGTCTCGTCAGAAGCATGTACTACAGCAGTTGTGGCAACATATGTTGCACCTAGCATAATGATTTTTATCATTTTTGTTAAATAATTTCTTTTAGCTAACTTACGAATGTTCTTTTGCTGTTGCATGGATTATGCCTCTTAAATTATTTACTGTTACAACATAAAATGAGTAAGAATCATACATTCAGCCAAGTTGTCTAAGCGTTAGACTGAACACCTCAAACGGTAATAATTCCCAATTACAATAGTAAACAATTCTTATTAATATTCATACTAAAATTCATCACATTTTTATATTCATGTATTCTGAAATTAAAGGGAGGTCTCATTTGGGAGATTTTATGCAATCAACTTATAAATTTATCTATCATTTGATTTGGTGTCTTAGAATATAAATCTTTCTGAATTCTTCGCGGATTCTAAAATAGCTGTATATAATTTGTAATATCTACTTTAGCTTACCAAGTGAAAGTCTCCCTTTTTTTCAGCACACTCATTTTAAATATCTGTTGAAAGCCAAAATATGTCGTACAGATTAATTTTGAACAAAAAAAATACTAGAGCTAACACTGCTTAACTTATTCTCGACTCTCAAACCGATTTTCAATGCATTGATGGATTTCATAAACAGACCAGCCAATACGGTTTTGCGTGATTTGAATTTCTTATGGAATGTTGGATCATGATACAGTGCAAACTCATCCATTATTTCATATATAGTTGAACAGCTAACATCTGTGAATTGAATGACTTCTTTAATATGAATAATTTGATTAGCTTTAAGATTTATAAGTACCGTATCCGATATAGCGCGTCTTTTAATATTTGTTCTTTTCATGGCTTGTACACCAACGAGTTCAATAGAATGTGTAATGTACAACACAGTGTACACGATGCATGTACACTATAGTTCGTTATGTTTAGACATAAAAAAAGGCTTAACCCCTTTAGGATTAAGCCTTTCCGTTTTATATTTCACTATATTAGTTCATATAAAACTAGGTATTTGGTGGAGGTGGCGGGAGTTGAACCCGCGTCCGCCAGCACTACGCTCGAGAATACTACATGCTTAGATATCGTCTATTATTTTAACCCTTTGTGACCCGACGAACAGGATACTCAGGCGATCCTCTAAATTTAGTACAAAGCCCCGAGGCGTGGCTTTAATACGGACTTGTGTGCGTGCGCTTCAGTCGGACTCTCTAACCACAAGTATTCGGAGAGGCGGACAAGCTGCCCTTAGGCAGCTAGAGCGTATGATTCGTCGTTTGCGACTAAAAAATGCAAATTTGATTTACGAGAGAAAATGCGCTCTCGGCATGCATCTATGAGTTTCATCACCAGCGTCGAAGCCAGAAACACCCCCAAAGTACGCAGTTATCATAACATATTTAATTAAAAATACGATCATATTTTCAAACAATTACACTTCTTGATACGCTAATGAGTATAAATACGCTAATATTTTCTTTTTTAAGCTAATAACAGAAAAACGATGAGCTATTTACTAGCACTTGATCAAGGAACGACTTCGAGCCGCGCAATCATTTTTAATGAAAATGGAAAAGTACATGCGACCGCTCAAAGAGAAACACACATTAAAACGCCATATTCGGGTTGGGTCGAACAAGATGCACAAGAAATTTGGACGACACAAATTGCGGTTGTGCAACAAGCCATGGCTTCAGCCCGTATTCTCGCTAAAGATATCAAAGCACTCGGACTAACCAATCAACGAGAAACTACAGTCGTTTGGGACAAACGTACAGGTACCCCTCTCGCTCCTGCCATTATTTGGCAAGACCGCCGTGCGGCAGAATGGTGCAACAGCCTATTACAAAACAACAAAATGAATAAAATTCATAAAAAAACTGGGCTACGCATTGACCCCTATTTTAGTGCAGGAAAACTAGTATGGTTATTACAAAATATTGATGGCTTAAGAGAACTCGCACAACAAGGTCATGTCGCTTTTGGTACTATTGACAGTTGGCTAATTTGGAATTTAACTCAAGGGAGTCAGCATGTTATTGAAGTAAGTAATGCCTCTCGTACCATGTTGATGAATCTTGAAACTCAACAGTGGGACACTGAACTACTCGAACTGTTTGATATTCCACGTTCAGTTTTACCTACAATTATTCGTTCAGATGAATATGTCGCCAATACTGCTCCTGGTTTATTGGGTGCAGAAATTCCAATTGCGGGTGTCATGGGCGATCAACAATCTGCACTATTTGGTCAATCTTGCTTTGAAGCTGGCACGGCGAAAAACACCTATGGCACAGGATGTTTCATGCTCTTTAACACCGGTGAAAAACTACAGTATAGCCAAAATCAACTACTCACCACACTCGCATGGAACTGCCAAAATAAAACCAGTTATGCTTTAGAAGGCAGTGTTTTTATGGCAGGTGCTATAGTGCAATGGCTAAGAGATGGTTTGGGTATTATTAAAAATAGTACTGAAGTGGAAAAACTTGCCTGCCAAGTCAATAGCACTGATGGTGTCGTACTTGTTCCAGCATTTACAGGATTAGGCGCACCCCATTGGGATACCGATGCGCGCGCTTTACTCTGTGGTATGTCACGAGGAACAAATAAAGCCCACATTGCCCGTGCTGCCTTAGAATCAATTGCTTTTCAGGTTTCCGATGTCCTTACCGCTATGCAATCTGACATTAACCAACCCTTAAAAGAGTTACGTGTCGATGGTGGTGCAAGCCAAAATGATATGCTCATGCAGTTTCAAGCAGACATATTAAATGTTCCTGTTTTACGTCCCAAATTGCTTGAATCTACCGCATGGGGTGCAGCAGCAATGGCTGGCTTAAAAATAGATGTATTTGATAATCTACAACAGATAGCAGAATCTTGGCAACTTGATCGGTCTTTTGAACCCAATATGAGTAACGATCAGCGGACTTTCCATTTAGAACAATGGAATAGTGCCTTACAACGTGCAAAATCTTCGCTTTAAGTAAAAGCCTCGACATTTGAGCAATATAAAAATCATAAAAAAGCCCGATCATTAAATCGGGCTTTTTATATTCTAAATTATGCTAAGAATCATAAATTTTAATGTGCATGTCCTGCACCAACTGAACCTTTCGGCTTTGGACTTAACCAAATAAACAGCCCTGCAAAAATAAATAACATCGCAAAAATCAAAAAAACATGATTGACTGACATTGTCAGTGCTTCTTTATCGACAAGATTAGATATAACACCTAATGCTCGCTCGGAACTAAAGCCATTCTGCATTAAATTTTGCTGTGTCTCTTCAACATGCATACTCGATACCATTTCACTGCGTGCAAGTTTGGCATGATCATCCCAAATCGTAACAGCAATGGATGCCCCTATCGCGCCTGCCATAGTACGAACAAAGTTCATTAAACCCGCTGCAGATGCAAGTTCATCAGGACGAACCGCACCAAGTGCAATATTGGTTAAAGGAATAAAGAAGAATGGTACAGCAAAACCTTGAATAATTTGTGGCAATGCCAGAATCATAAAGTCGGCATCTGTAATCCAAAATGAACGCATCAAGGTGACTACACCCATTAAAATCAGACCAAAACTCGCCAATGCTCTTGGGTCATATTTCGTCACTAGTTTTGCCACAATGGGTGACATCAACAAGCTACCAAACCCCATTGTTGCTGTCAGATAACCTGCCCAAGAAGCTGTATAACCTAGATTAATTTGCAACCATTGTGGGATCAATACAATACTGCCAAAGAATGCGCCAAAGGCAAAAGCAAGTGATAAGGTCGCAACGGTAAAGCCACGATATTTGAAAATTTGGATATTCACCACAGGATGCTTTTCGGTGATTTCCCAAATCACAAAGACAATAAAACCAATAATGGTAATGCCTGCCAAAATCCAAATGAGACTACTGCTAAACCAATCATGTTCATGTCCAAGATCAAGCATGAGCTGCAATGCGCCAATCCATAAAATCAACAATGCTAAACCCACACTATCAATTTTCAATTTTGCAATTGGTGTTTCTGCCGATTTTAATAAGCGCATTGCTGCAACAGCACAGAAAATCCCGACAGGAATATTGATAAAGAAAATCCAGTGCCAAGACATATTATCACTGATGGTCCCACCCAAAATTGGACCGAGAATTGGACCAACAACGGTGGTCATTGCCCACATGCCCATGGCTTGAGCCTGTTTTTCGGGTGGAAAAATTCGCATCAGCAATGTTTGACTGAGCGGCATAATTGGTCCACCAAATAAACCCTGCCCGATACGACAAATCACAAGCATGGCTAAACTATTTGAAAGCCCACATAAAATTGAAAATAGCGTAAAACCAATCAGGCAAATACAAAAGACTCGAACTGCACCAAAACGCCCTGCCAGCCACCCTGTGAGTGGAACACAAATCGCCTCGGCAACTGCATAAGAGGTAATGACCCATGTGCCTTGCGAACTTGATACTGCTAAGCTGCCAGTAATATGCGGTACCGACACATTGGCAATGGTCATATCGAGTACGACCATAAAGTTTGCCAATGCCAAAACGAAGGCAGCGAAAATTAATCTTCCGCCCTTCAGATCATGAAATACTGGAGTATTCATGATCTTAATTCTTTGTTAAATCAACGGTCGCTTCCATAGAAAGACCAACACGTAAAGGATATTTTTCCAAGTCTTTTGAATCAAGTTGAATACGTACAGGTAAACGTTGAACCACTTTAATCCAATTCCCTGTCGCATTCTGTGCAGGAATTAAGGCAAATGCTGAACCTGTTCCACCTGAAAAACCAATGACCTTACCGTGATATTCAACATCATCACCATATAAATCTGATGTCAATGTAACCGTTTGCCCAACTCGAACTTTTTCCAATTGGCTTTCTTTGAAATTCGCATCAACATAAAGCTGATTGATTGGAACAATACGCATTAAAATTGAACCAGGTGCAACACGTTGTCCCACCTGAATACTACGACGTGCCACCACACCATCAAGTGGTGCACGAATTTCTGTACGCTGTAAATCTAACTGAGCCTGTTCAACTTTTGCCTGTGCAACCAATACATCAGGCGTTGAAGACTGTGATGCACCTTTAATAAGTGCTTCATTGGCATCCAAATTACTTTGGGCTGCTTTACGTTTCGATTCAGCTTGTGCTAAAGCTGCTTGTGCCACTTTCAAATTAGCTTGAGCATTGTCTAAAGCACTTTGTGATTTGGTAAACTCTTCTTTAGAAATTGCCCCCGAAGCACTGAGTTTATTTCGACGATCAAACTCTTGTTGTGCTTGTTGCTGTGCCACTTGTGATTGTGCCACCTGCGCTTTGGCACTATTGATGTCATCACTACTGATCATAATTTGAGATGATAACGAACTACTATTTGCAGAACTTTGCGTATATTGACGTTTAGCTTTAGCAAGTTCCGCCTGTGCTTGTGCAAGTGCAATTTGTGCATCTCGAGGATCAACGATAGCCAACACATCACCTTGTTTCACTTGCTGTGTATCGCTGACCTTAACTTCGGCAACTTGCCCATTCACCATTGAAGTAATTTCAGCCGTTTCTGCACCGACATAAGCATTGTCTGTGCTGACTGTCTGTCCAAATACTAAATGATAAATTGAATACACAAGCGCAATAATGATGAGAATCACCGCAAAGATACTGAGTAACTTCTTACGCTTGGTTTTCATTGCTTGGTCAGTTTCTGACGATTCAATTTGTGGATCAGGTGTATTTTGTGCTTCGGTCATCGCATATTCCTAACTGACTTAAACTCGGTCAAAACATCAGCACACTCTAAACCTATAATCTGAAGATAGTCTGAATCACAGTTTATGGTATTGGAAGGTTTGTATTGAAGATGGTCAAGTCAATTTCTTAAAATTTTAGGGTCTAATTTTACTATGAAAAATCACAATATGAGAATAAAAAAATAACTCTATAGTTTAATTTTAATTTTTAAAGCAATACTATTGATTCTATTCTTCTTTTAAATAAAAAATAAGCCACCAGAATGCTTATTTTAATGGTTTGTTTTGACACAATGAGTACAAAGTGTACCAATTAGTACACTTTGTCAATTTAATCAATACGCATAAGATGCAATAGCAGTGGCAATCGCCTTCCCTTCATTATTGCTCATTGTCATACGCATGGTACAACCTTTACGTCCCATACGGAGTGTTTCAGCACGAGCAATAAAATACTCGCCACGACCCGGTGCCAAATAATCTACACGCATATCGACTGTCGCAAGGCGTGAAACTTTTTTAAGTGTATCGGGCAGTTGATCGGCTTCAGCGCGTTTATATAATTCTCCCATTGCGACAATGCCACCAATACTATCAAGTAAAGTTGCAGCAACACCGCCATGTAAAATTTGAAAAGCAACATTTCCAATCAAGTAGGGTTTCATTTCAATGAAACCCTCAATTTCACCATCAACTACACGCATTTGCATGGCGTTATGAGAAAAATAAGGTGAACCATTAAATGCTTGCGTTAACTGATTAAGTACGACATTGATATCAGCTTTAGCACCTAAATGTAAGTTACCTGTCCACTTCTTTTGTGACTCTTGGAGAGTTGAATCACTTTTAAGCGAATCTTGAGGAGAATCATTCATTTTACATCACCGCTTTTCCAAATCGACATCATCAAGAAAAAAGCACACACTTTTTTCCAAAAAAAAATATTAAGAGTCTACAATAAGCCACTAGTTTAATACTGAATAATGAGATTGTTATGACTTATACGTTCAATCGTCCAGCGTTTCCTGCAACTCGTATGCGCCGTATCCGCAAGAATGATCAACTCAGAGCTATGGTTAGCGAAACGCATTTAACAGCAGATCATCTTATTTATCCAGTATTTGTACTTCCGGGTCAAAATCAAAGCCAAGACATTCCAAGCATGCCGAATGTGCAACGTCTTTCAGCCGATCTGTTGCTTAAGAAATCAGAAACCTTACTTGAATTGGGTGTGTCGAAGCTTGCACTTTTTCCTGTAACGCCACAAGAAGACAAAAGTTTATTGGCAGAAGCTGCTTGGCATGAAGATGGTTTAGTACAAAACACTTTACGCCTACTGAAAAAAGAATTGCCTGAAATGGTACTCATCACAGATGGTGCGCTTGATCCTTATACCACGCACGGTCAAGACGGCATTTTGGATGAAACTGGCTTTGTCTTGAATGATGAAACCGTTCAAGCCCTTATCAAACAATCTCTCAGCCATGCCGAAGCAGGTGCAGATGTGATTGCTCCAAGTGACATGATGGATGGTCGTATTGGTGCAATTCGCCAAGCGCTTGAAAGTAATGGTCATATTTATACAAGCATTATGGCGTACTCAGCAAAATATGCATCAAGTTTCTATGGGCCATTCCGCGATGCAGTCGGTTCATCAAGCAACTTAAAAGGTGGCAATAAATACACGTATCAAATGGATATTGGAAACCGTGCAGAAGCATTGCATGAAATTGCACTCGATATTCAAGAAGGTGCAGACATGGTCATTGTGAAACCAGGTATGCCATATTTAGATGTTGTGCGTGAAGTGAAAGATACTTTTGGCGTACCAACATTTGTTTATCAGGTCAGTGGTGAATATGCAATGTTGGCAGCTGCCATTCAAAATGGTTGGTTGTCAGATAGCGTCATTATGGAATCACTCATGTGCTGTCGCCGTGCCGGAGCTGATGGTATTTGGACATATTTCGCGGAAGATGCAGCACGTAAATTAAAAGAGATGAAATAAGTTTTATCTTAAAAAATACATCAACAAAAAAGCTTCATTAATATGAAGCTTTTTTGATCTTAAAATTTACCATATAACAATAGGTTTTTTAATTCCCCCTTTACTCTTGCAGAGTTAACGCCTCAATCCCACAAGAAGAAATCTCCAACTTAAAATTTAAATAATGATCAATACTCAGTTTTAATTTTTGCAAGAACCTTACAGTTTTACATCAATATTTATAACTATATGCAAGCCCTAAAATATCTTGACTCATTCATGGTGGTGACCTTAATATCAATTAAGGAAATCATATTTTGTTTAAAACATTTTGTAATCCAACTAAAAATGGCATGCTTATCTTTTTTATGCATAAGTGAAATTGAAAATAATTTTTATGTATATAAAGAAAAATATTCACAATGCTATTTTCAATATGCTCTAATATCTAAACATTTTTAAACAGAAATACAGCATGCACATCGCCATTATCGGTGCAGGGGTCAGCGGATTACTGACCGCACTCGAACTTGTAGAGCAAGGCTGTGAAATAAGTCTATTTGATCAACAACAGACAGGACATGCTGCTTCATGGGCAGGTGGTGGAATTCTCTCCCCGATGTATCCATGGCGATATCCGCGTGAAGTCAATCACTTAGCAAAAGATGGTAAAGCTTTATATCAACACTGGAATGCAAAAATATCACCCAAAACAGGCATCGATTTTCAAATTAATGAAACTGGTATGTTAATTTTTGATGAAGATAATTTTGAAATTGGATTGAATTATAAAAATTTATACAATGAGCCGATGCAACACTGTGAATATTTAAAACGTGAACAACTTGAACATGTCAATCCGCATATTTCAACAGCATTTCAACATGCAATTCATTTTCCACAGCTTGCCAATGTGCGTAATCCACGATTATTAAAATCACTCACGGCATATTTAAAACAGCACCCTCAAGTCAAGATTTATGAAAACACATGGATTGATGAATTCCACATTCAATACGGGAAAATTCAATCGATTCAAGCACAAAATGGGAAAAAATTCGTTGCCGATCAATTTGTGATTGCAACTGGTGCATGGTCAAATCATTGGTCGAAGCAACTACACGTTCAGATTCCCGTTGAACCAGTACAAGGGCAAATGTTGCTCTTTAAAACGCCTGAAAATTGGCTACCGACCATGTGTATGAATCAGGTCATGTATCTGATTCCTCGTTTAGATGGTCATGTGGTCTGTGGTTCGAGTATGAATCATCTTGGTTTTGAGCATCGACCATCGGTGCAGACTCAACAAAATATTTTTAAAGCCTGTACGCAAATAGTCCCTGAACTTGCCAATTTTCCGATTGTAAAACAATGGGCAGGTTTACGCCCAAGCTCCCCCACAGGTATTCCCTATATTGGACAAATGCCAAATATTGGAAATCTTTGGGCAAATTTCGGACATTATCGAAATGGTTTATGTATGGGACCATCATCGGCACAATTGCTTAGACAACTGATGTTAAAGCAACCGACAAATGTTGATCCTACAGCCTATTCACCATTACAACTGATTTAAAAAGATTTGATACACAAACATTAAGCGATTTAAAAAACTACCCAAATAATCATGTTAGAAATAGCGAAATTATTCACCCATGATATTTTTCAATGCCGATTTATAATCAGAATATTTGAACTTAAATCCTGCTTCCATCAATGCGTTTGGCTTTACATATTGCCCATTGAGCACCAATTGTGACTGCTCGCCCATCATCAAACGCATCACCCATGCAGGTAGGCATAAAAATGGTTTACGTTTTAAAGTTAATGCCGTGATATTTGCAAATTCAGCTTGAGAAATATGGTCAGGCGCAACAACGTTATAAATTTTATCTGTTGATGTGGTTTTAAATAAAAAGTAAATGGCTTGAATGACATCATCTATATGCACCCAAGTGATCGGCTGTTTACCTGATCCAATTTTTCCTATCAAATTTAATTTAATGGGTAATAACATTTTCGGTAAAATACCACCGCCCTGCCCAAACACGATACCTAATCGAATAATACGTGTATCTTGCTCAGCATCTTTCAGTGCTTCTTGTTCCCACTGTTGGCAGAGCTCTGACATAAAAATAGCTTGTGGTTCACTATGCTCATTACAACTTTTAGCCCAAAGTTCAGATGGGTCAATGCCATAAAAACCAATTGCAGAACCTGAAATAATACGTTTCGGTTTCATCTTATTTTTTTGCAAATAGCGATACAATTGCTGTGTCGTTTCAACTCGACTTTGAATCAGCTGTTTTTTTCGTGCATCTGTCCAACGTCCATCACCAATACTTTCACCTGCCAAATTGACTACATAATCAATTTGATGCGTTTGAATCTCATCGAAATGCTGAATCCATTTCATATTTGGATGTTTTGCAACACGATTTGCCTGACGGGTCAAAGCAATGACCTGAAAATCACGATCAAGTAAAAACTTAACAAGGCGTTGTCCAATAAAACCTGAAGCCCCTGTGACCAATACTTTTTCTTGAATCATAAGCCACCTTTCATTCTTTTCATCTGTGATTATTGGGTGGCTATTGCATCTTCAATCAACTTCAATATTGTCAATTATATCAATAGCCATAAAATACTGATGACTGAGTTATAACATGAATAAGTGCTTAAAATAAAATCAACTCAAATTTAATTCGGATACATTTTAGCAGCCATACGCTGTGCTTGTTTTCCGTAAAACCACCATGTAATCAAATACAAAGGAATAGCTAAGACCAATAGTAAAATCAATATCAGGCTAATAAAGTTGGCTTGTTGCAAATACAACATAAAATTTTGCCAAACCTCTGGGTCCTTACGTGAAAATAATGCCAAACCGGCAATCACACCTAAAATATTATAAGCCCAAAAAATGAATGTGAAGCCCAAGGTTAATTTTTTTCGTTCATTTTCACTCGGCGCACGGCGTTCTTTTTTTAAAAATAGATACAGCACAAAAATCATGGAAAACAAATAAGGAATTGCTGTTAAAATTCCTCCAAACCCTGTTGGCAAAAGGGCTGCGATTACACCAACAATGAGAGTAATAATCAAACATAAAATAAAAAACCACAAAAAATACCGTCTTAAAGAGGTCATAAAACTTATCCAAAAAACAAAATATACAGACAGTATAGAAAATATTTCGATATTTTTTAAATTTTATGTCAACCAATTGAAACTTGTTGTCGTTATATATGCATAAGGTTCATAAAAGTCATTTTTATTTGCACCGGCATCCGCAAATAAGCCTGACAACCTTGACTCCCTGAGCTATAAAATCCATACGATGTGGATACGATTTGGAACAGCAGTCCAAATCCTAGATCACAAAGTATTTTGGCCGACGATTTACTCATCACTCGAATCGTCGGCTTTATTTTGCCTTTTTTTTGAAATTTAACACCCATTTTAAACATATCAAATACAATTCCTCATCACCTTATTGGTAGCAAAATGACATACTTCATCAAAATAGTGAGGTAAAATAAAAATGAAAAATATAATGACTCAATCTATCCATTTGAAAAAATACTTTATTTCTCATAACCACATTCCTCACAAAAAGATCAGCAAAAAAACACATTGTCTTTTTTCTACGCTTTTGCTCGGTTCAGTTTTATCTATTTCCCATAATGCCAATGCTGAAGGTCATAATGCTCAACCCAATTATCCTTATTTCATTACTACACAACCTTTAAATATCAAAAATATCGCTGTACCCATAGGAACAAAACTGACCTACGAAATTACCTATTTCAAAAAAGGACAACAACAAAAACCGCTTTCTGAAGAAAAACTGACAACGATTGATTTTCCTGAAGGTTCAACATTCATTTGGGGTGGTGTACCTATTTATTCTATTAATAAATTTTTTAACTCTGAAATGACGGGATATAGCGTTTATGCGGATTTATCAAAGCTCAATGCTCATAATCAATCACAATTTTCAAAATTATGGGATAGCTGTAATGATAACTTAGGCATTACTGTACAAAATAGCAATGATTGGTCTTTCAATAAAAAGAACATTCTTGATGTCGAAAGTTGTAGCGTGAACTATCAACGCTATTTCAAAGAAAATTCAGAGCAACAAAAATTTTTAGATAAGCTGTATCAAGCATTACAAAATGTACAAGTGAAATAATAAAAAAATAACGTTTAAATGAAGAATTTTCACAATTTATAAATGGCTATTTTGTGAAGTAATTTTAAAAAAAATTCTAATTAACATGTCTAGACCATAAGGATAAATATTGATAATGAATTTTAATCACTTATCAAAAAAATAATTTAAATAATTAAAAAACAAAAACTTAATAACTATTTAGGCTTTAAAATTTGATACAACTATAGTATAAATATTAGCCTTTAGTGGACAAACACCTAAAGAAAATTTTATAATTTCTAATAAATATTCAAAAAGTTACTTTGAGCCATTAGCAACACGTTTTGTCAAATTAACCCCATAAAAAATTTATAACTTAAAAATAGGTATCTCATCATGCCATTCCCAATTGAAGAACAATACATCGTTATCGCCGAACAAGAATTAAACTACAGATTCCCTTCATCCTTTAGAAATAGAATGATGCAAAACAATGGTGGAGAAATTGAAATTCGAGATGATATTTGGCATATCTTTCCTTTTTTTGATCAAGCTGATATCAAGAGAAAAATGCGGACGTATAGCAATATTATCTTTGAAACTCGCCAAATAAGAAAATGGGCAGGCTTTCCTGAGCAAGCCATTGCATTTGCTCAAAATGGAAATGGTGATTACCTTATTTTTCTGCCTAAAAATACGCTTTCGAGTGAACATGCAGAACCTGTGTTTATTTGGTTTCATGGTACAACCGAAATTAAAAAAATTGCTGATGATTTTCAAGTACTTTTATAAGTTTAAAATCAATCATATTACCCATATAAACCGATATAAATTGTCATTGTACTTTAAGCAAAGCCGTGTCAAATAAATAAAACGTGTTAAATTACCTTGAGCATTTCAAATACTTGAGTTCTTATGACTGTACGTTTTTTTCATACTTCTGATTGGCATTTAGGACAATACTTTCATAGTCACTCACGCCAATTTGAACATGAACAGTTTTTAGCTTGGTTACTTATACAAATCAAAGAAAAACAACCACATGCCTTACTCATTGCTGGTGATATTTTTGATGTTATTAATCCTGCTTCGGCGGCACAAAAACAACTCTACCAATTTTTAGCCGATGCACACGACATCGCACCACACATGCAAACACTCATGATTGCTGGTAACCATGATTCAGGCTATCGCATTGAACAAGTCGAACCTTTACTTGAAAAATACAATGCTAAATCTGTGGGTGTAATTCATAAAAATGACGATGGTCAAATCAATTTGGATCATCTCCTTATTCCCATTACCAATGAACAGCAAAAGACTGTGGCTTGGTGCTTGGCTCTTCCCTTTCTACGCTCGTCTGAAATAACAGGCTTAAATGAGCAAACAACAAACAGTCAAAATGCCATTGCTTATGTACATCAACAGCTCATTTCTGAAGCCAAGCAACGTAAAACGGATGATCAAGCGCTGATTCTGATGTCACATGCGCACATGCAAGGCAGTGAAACTTCTGAATCTGAACGCCCAATTATTATTGGCAACGAAGAAGCCTTATCGACAGCATTATTTGATGATGTGATTGATTATGTCGCACTCGGTCATTTACATAAACCACAAAAAGTTGGACAAGCGCATATTCGCTATAGCGGTTCGCCCCTACCACTCTCTTTTAGCGAAATTAACTATAAACATCAGATTATTGAAGTCACCATTGATCCAATTCAAACAGATGAATCTCGTTTTACCTTTGAGCCAATTTACATACCCCGACCAATCAAACTGCATAAAATTGCAGGAGAATTAACCGATGTTCTTGCACAGATTCAAACATTAGCTGAAGGTGAAATTACCGAGATTGATCAGCGTGAATTTGTGGATATTGAATACTTTACCCTTGTACCACCGCCACCGAATTTACGCCAACACATTGAAGAAATTATTCCCAAAAATCGTTATCGAATTGTACGAATTTTCCGTAAGCGCCTTGTCACCGACCATCAAAATGACGCTGCAACTTCAGTTCATTTAGAGCCGCCAACACCTAAAAAGTTGTTTCAGCAAATTTGGCAAAAACAAGGCTATTCAAATGATGATGCTGTACTCCAAGACTTTTTAAGTTTGATACAAGAAGCAGAAAAATCACTTGAAGATGAGCGTGAAGCATAAGGATTTAACATGAAAATTTTATCAATTCGTATTAAAAACCTAGCATCACTTGCAGGTGAACATTTTATTGATTTTGAGGCTGAACCTTTAGCTTCAGCAGGTTTAATTGCTATTATTGGAAAAACTGGAGCAGGAAAATCGACTATTTTAGATGCAATGTGTCTTGCACTCTTTAATAGAATTCCACGCTTGAAAGACAGTGATGGTAAGCTTCAAGATATAGATGGCTCAGAACTACCAACTAACTCACCTTTAACCGTACTTAGACGAGGAACAGCACATGGTTTTGCCGAACTAACCTTTGTCGCACAAGATCAAAAAATCTATTTGGCACGTTGGGAGCTAAAACGTTCACGTGAAAAAGCTGACGGAAAACTACAGAGTGTGCAACGCTATTTAAAATGTATTACCGATGGTGTTACCGTTGCAGACAAAACTAAAGCTGTTGACATCAGCATTCAAAAAATCACACAACTCAGTTTTGAACAATTCACACGAGCGGTACTCTTAGCACAATCGGAAGTGACTGCATTTTTAAAAGCACGTGACAATGAACGTGGCGAGTTACTTGAATATCTAACAGATTCTGCAATTTTTGCCAAAATTGGACAATTAGCATTTGAACGAACAAAAGCTGTAGCTTCAAAACGTAAAGAATTGGAAAGCTTCCTCGGCAATGTTGACATACTAAGCGATGAACAAGTCACTGAATTAAATCTTCAATTTAACCAAGTTGATACTGACTATAAAAAATTTGAAACTGAAAAAATACAACTTGAGCAACAACGACAATGGTTTGAACGTCAGCAAAAATTGCATATCGACATTGCTACAAAACAACAGGCTGTCGATAAAAATCAAAAAATACAGCAAGATTTAGCCTCAGAACGTACACAATTGGCTCGTTTAGAGGTTTTTTCTGAAATTCGGTCTCAGGTCGATCAACAACAAGAATTAGTCAAAATAGCACAACAACTTGTACCTAAAATCCAAAAGCAACAATTGAATTTTGATACCTTACAAACTCGTTTTGATGCCGAAAAAACTGACTTCACACAAGCTGAAGATGCACAAACTCATGCACATCAATTTGAACATGAACACCGCGAAGCCTTAGATCACATTCGTACTTATATGCAAGAGCGTGAATTTATTGGTAAAACATACAAAAGCATTCAAAATAAAATTTTAGCTTTAACTAATGATGAAAAACCCCTCACGACTGAATCTGAATCACTTCAGCAAAATCACGAAAAGCTTACGGGGCAACTGACTCAAATTCTGCAACAACTCGAAAGTACAAAACAATTTTCAAATCTTGACCAAAGCTTAACAACACATCTACATCAGTTAAAACAATTTATTCCGCAGCATCAAAAAATTGAAGATGAACTTGGACAATTCGTTCAGGCAGAGCAGCAGCTTGCTGAACAAAAAATACAGTTAGCACAGTCAATAGCGCAAGTCGGTACAGTCGATCAAATTGAGCAGAAGATGACGAGCATTCGTCTGCAACGTGATCAATTTTTTCAGCAGCATACGAAATTAGATTCAATTCAGCAAAAACTCACCCATTTTTTTGATCTAAATAATGAAACTGTGCAGTGGCATGACAAACTAGCGACCACAACTGTAGAATGGCAAAGTGTGAAAAATAAAGCGATCGAAGCAGAACAGCTCTTTCAATCTGCAAAAAATGAACGCTTAAAATTACATGCTATTTTGCAACAACAACGTCTATTACATGCTGAAAATGTAGAAAATTTACGTACACAATTACACGATGGTGAACCTTGCTTTGTTTGTGGCAGCACGTCTCATCCATTTAAAATGGATGATTCTGCGGTATCAAAAGCTTTGTTTGAATTACATCAACAACAAGAACATCAAGCTACTGAAAACGAACAGCGCCACTTAAATATATGGCAAAACATTCAGGAAAAACAAACTCAACTAAATACGCAAGTTGAGCAATTTACGAATACGATTCAGACACTTACTGACAAAAAGATGGCTGTGCAATCTGCTTTAATTCAGCAAACAGAGTCTATTAACATTCAGCTCAATCTCACTCAATCTCAGGCAGAAATAAATACACAATTTCATATTTTTACTAAACAATTTGAGAAGGATTTACAACAGTGTGATGTACAAACGTTGCAACTCAATCAAAGTATTAAACAGCAACAGCAACTTACGCAACAAATTCAAAAGACCGAACATCTACTACAGTCCGCTCAGAACTTACAGATGCAGGTTCAATTCATTGTAGATTGTCTAAGTTTAGATGAGCAGCAACAATGGCAACAGCATAGTAGCCAAACAGCGCAACTCATTTTGGCACGTTTAAATACACGTGTTTTACAGCGTGAACAATTACAATCGGTAGAGCAACAGCTTGAACTCAATATTCAACAAGCAAAGACCAATCAATTACAGCTTGAGAATATACAAAAATTCATTGTTCAAGAACGACACAATGCTGAAATAAAAAAACAGGAAGGAATTGATAATACTGAAAAAGCATCGACCTTAATTTACAAAATATCGGGCGTTCAAGCGGATAAGCCACAAGAGTGGTTGGCGGAATATGATACTCAAAAACGTCAAGTGCAACAAAACTATCAAGTGTTAAAACAAAGTTTTGAATCACTACGTCATCAATTTGAACATGATAAAAATCAGCTTGATCAACTCAAAGTACAAGTCACACAAAACCAAGAGCATTCTGCGAACATCAATATAAATATTGAGCAATGGCTCAATCAGCATAGTAATTTCCAAATGCAAGATTTAAGTGAATTGGCACAAGTCAGCCCTGCACAAGAACAACATATTCGTCAGCAATTACAAACGGCTGAGCATTTATTAACTGAAGCCCTTGGCTCATTTAAAACCATGCAAGAACAGTTGGCTCAACATCTACAACATCAACCTGATATTGATCTGACGCAGTTACAGCAATTGATTGTACAAAATACTGAAAGCCTTAAATCACAGTTGGAAGTTCGAGATAGCTTCAAACTAAAACTTGAGCTACATCAGCAGAATATTGCCAAGCAAAAACAATTTGCGGATCAAATTGCTGAGATTCAAGTTGAGGAGCATCGATGGAGTAAAATTTCAGGCTTAATGGGTGATGCCAACGGTAAAAAATTCCGTGATTATGCACAACAATACAACCTTGATATTTTACTCGAACATGCCAATCAGCAACTTACGATGTTGTCACAGCGTTATACTTTAAAACGCCTAGATGACTCACTCAGCCTTGCCATTATTGACCATGATATGGATGGTGAAACACGTTCTGTGGCATCACTTTCGGGTGGAGAGTCGTTCTTGACTGCCCTCGCTTTGTCACTTGCAATTGCCAATATGGCATCGGGTAGCACGAAAATTGAAAGTCTATTTATTGATGAAGGTTTTGGAACACTTGATGCATCGAGTCTGCATATGGTCATGAATGCACTCGATCAATTACAGAATCAAGGACGCAAAGTCGTATTGATTTCACATATTCAAGAAATGCATGAACGTATTCCTGTACAAATTCAGGTACGCCCTTTAGGTGCTGGCGCAAGCACCATTGAAGTCGTCAGCTAACAGTTAGTTTATGTTTAGCTAAATAGGGCTTTCTACAGTAGAGCCCTATTTTATCTCAATTAAATATGAGTAGAATTATCTAATGATCCGCTTTTAGGCATATTGATTTTGGCCTTTTGACATAACTCACTTGCTAAATTCAATTCACTTTGAACACTGTTTAAAGTGGCATCAAAAGCGACCATTCCACCTTCTAACTAGGCATCAAACTGTTTTCCATACTGCGTATTACTTTCAAGTATAGCGATCAGATTTTCATAATACACATAAACTGGAAATCAAATTTCTACACTTTCATCTAGTTTTCCCCCAAGCATCAACTGCTTCTTGTAATTCATCATTGATAAAATTCTAATTTTTTATAAATTTTTCAAATGTCGCTTGTGGAGCAATTTCAAATTTAAACTGATCAGGACTTATCTTGGTAAAAGCATTTGAAAAAATATTGACTGAATTTAAACTTTAAATAGAACATGCATAATGTCATTAATCTTTTCATTTCTAGATTTTTTTAAAATATTTATAAAATTCATCGAAAAAAATGAATTGAAAATTTAGTTTCCAATTCATTTAAGTGAGTCGAACAATAAACCACTATAACAAAACATGAAGCAGTTAATATTCTGTTTTGAAATTATTAAATCAACACAAAATAGCGCTTCTAAAATTAGTCCCGATCTTTTGGAAAAGCATTCGGTGGTGGTGCATATTTATTGCTTGATTGCGCATCAACTTCAGGTACTTTCAACTCATAGACTACTGTACCAATAATCCCTGTATTTCGAATTGAACCATTATCTGAATTCGCAGCATAGGAGTCTTTCGGTTTACTAAAGGTAAAAGAAGCAACAGCATTTTCACTTTTACGGAAACCTTCAATAGTCAATTCATCATGCGGATGCAAAACATAACCCGAATGACTACGTGATGCCTCACTTCCATCAATGACATCAACCCCATCAACGCTACTGACAATTTCAAAGGTTTTGCCTGTATTATTCTCATAATGCAATTGATAGCTTTGACCTTGCTGACCACGTAAATAATAACGCTGTCCAACACGATATAACGCCAATTTATCACCATGATCATCAACAATAGAGAAACTAATTTTACCCGCAGCAATAGAAATCGATTTTACTTCACGACCTTTATAGGCTTTGTCAGCGTACTGCACCAAAGTTTCTGAAAGTGGCGTATTTGACTTACGTTTTAAATCAATTTCGGTCACATGAGAATCAATTTCATCTCCCCAACCTGTACCAAGTTTTTCATCTTTAGCAACACTATTATTGGCAGCCTGATTAGCAGCTTCTGCATTGGTCACTTCTGTTGTCATTTGTGATGAACGTTCTTCTGCCTTTTGTGAACATGCCGAAAGCACAAATCCAAGCAATAAAAAGAACAATAAATATAATTTTTTCATAAGCTATTCCTTTGGAATCATTATTTTAGGTATAGAGTTTCTTCAGAATATTTTAGCATTCACATTCTGAGGATTTTGAAGGAACTTAGACTATTATCAATTCTGAGACTAACGCTGACTTATGTATCTTGCTATGAGATATTTTTTATTTTTTTGTAATAATATAACACTGGTTAAAAAACGCTGATTCACCATCAACGTTTTGATAATTCATCTATAAAACGATCAAAATAGCTTGAAAATTAACGCATTGGTCTGAGCGTTAAAATTTGTTCGCTGCGTCCAAAAGGCCCCTGCGTGTCATGTAATACCGCACTCGATAAACCAATACCATCTGCACCATATTGCTGAACAACCTCTAAGCCTAGCCATTCACCTTGTGGTACACGGTATAAATGAATCTGTAAGTCTAAATTTGGAAAACCCCAATCTAAAGGACGAGTTTGTCTTGGTACTGTTCCATTTGCCAAATCAACCAAACTCAAAATACGTGCAAAATCAGTCGTTTTCTCATCCTGAATAAGTTCTAACGGACTACGAAACCACACCATCCCTTTGCCTTGTCTATGCCCCGCTGTACGTGCTTCAACGGTACGAATATATCCACCCTCCCACTGATACATTTCGTCAAACTTTGGTAAATTCTCAGGGAAACCTTCGAGTCTATTTTCAATTGGAATGTGTAATTGATCCTCAAGTCCTTGAATAGCAGTCGTATCTTGCTGCTGCATACGCCAACTGCGACAAACCACTAAGGTTTTACCTTTACTCTGCATTTTTGACTCAACCAATTCGATGGTTTTTCCTGCTCGAATCACTTGCGTATGAATAGAAAATTCACCTTGCTCAATCAAGCCAAAAATATCGAGACTAATACGTCCAATCCGCATATTATCCCGAGGCATAAATTGCTCTTGCTCAGCACATAACAACCCCGTTACTGGTGCCATATGCTGTTCATTTGGATTCCATGCTCCTTGTACATACACTGTCGATTGATAATGACTAATTACGGTTCCATCTGCATCGGTCTGTCGCTTCAATAATTGGTAATACGCTGACATATCCTTTTCACTCTTGTTTTCTTCACAATCAATGTTTTCTTAACCATTGTTTGTACTGAAAATCGGTGGAAAAGTCTAATAATTGCTTTCAAAATGATCTGTTAAGTTCAGTTTTAAAAACATCATAAATAAATTAACGACAGCTATGATCAAATGATTGGATAATCTCGTTTACCAAATAATGCTGTCCCAACTCGAACAATACTCGCTCCTGCTGCAATTGCATCTTGCATATCCGCTGACATGCCCATGCTGAGCGTATCCCAATCTTCAACTTGAGTATGTTGATCTCGTACTTTTTCAAACAATGCTTGAGTATCTTTGAATGCATGAAAATTTTCAGGTGCAGGAATAACCATCAAACCACGTAAGCGAATATTTGGAAGTTGACTGATATTTGCAACTAAGTCTGCAACTTCATAAGGCTGACAACCGTCTTTAGAATCTTGTGCATCAATATTCACTTGAATACAAACATTCAACTTAGGTAAGTTTTCATCACGCTGTGCAGATAATCGCTCGGCAATGATCAAACGATCTACGCCATGTACCCAAGCAAAATTTTCTGCTAAAGGTTTAGTTTTATTACGTTGAACATGACCAATAAAGTGCCATTCAATATCAAGGTCTTTTAAAGTATCAATTTTATCTAAGGCTTCTTGCAAGTAATTTTCACCAAATGCACGTTGCCCTGTCGCATACATCTGCTGTAAAACATGAGCTGCTTGGGTTTTCGACACCGCCAAAAGTTGAACACTTTTAGGATCACGATTGGATTGTTCGCAGGCAGTTCGAATTTGCGCGAGTACCTGATTACGGGCTTGGTTCAAATCATTCATTGACGGATATCTCATTTCAGCAATTTTTTCAGCTTAGAATTAATTAAATGTTGGTTAAGCTGAGCGATACCTTATATTATGCAATAAAACAAATAAGCAAAAACCTTCTTTGGGGAAATTATGGATATTACTGAATTATTGGCTTTCTCAGTTAAAAACGGTGCATCAGACTTACATCTTTCAGCGGGTATGCCGCCCATGATTCGTGTTGATGGTGAAGTACGCCGTATTAACCTTCCTGCCCTTGAACATAAAGATGTCCATCGTCTCATTTACGATATCATGAATGATAAACAACGACGTGACTTTGAAGAACTCCTTGAAACGGACTTTTCATTTGAAATTCCGGGCGTGGCTCGTTTTCGTGTCAATGCATTTAACCAAAACCGTGGTGCAGGTGGTGTATTCCGTACCATTCCATCAAAAGTTTTAACCATGGAAGATTTGGGTCTAGGTCAAATCTTTAAAGATATCTGCGATTATCCACGTGGGATTGTTTTGGTCACAGGCCCTACAGGTTCGGGTAAATCAACCACGCTTGCAGCCATGATTGACTATATTAATGACAATCGCTATGACCATATTTTGACGGTCGAAGATCCTATCGAATTTGTACATCAATCTAAAAAATGTCTAATCAACCAACGTGAAGTCCATCGTGATACACATGGCTTTAATGAAGCACTACGCTCAGCACTGCGTGAAGACCCTGATATTATCTTGGTCGGTGAGATGCGTGACCTTGAAACCATTCGTCTTGCATTGACGGCGGCAGAAACGGGTCACCTTGTATTTGGTACGCTACATACGACCTCTGCGGCAAAAACCATTGACCGTGTAATTGACGTATTCCCTGCTGAAGAAAAAGATATGATTCGCGCTATGTTATCTGAATCATTACAAGCCGTTATTTCACAAACGCTATTGAAAAAAACGGGTGGCGGTCGTGTAGCTGCACATGAGATTATGATTGGTGTTCCTGCCATTCGTAACTTAATACGTGAAAATAAAGTTGCACAAATGTATTCTGCGATTCAGACTGGTGCAAACTATGGTATGACTACACTAGATCAAAGTTTAAAAACATTGGTTTCAAAAGGTGTAATCAGCCCTCAAGCAGCACGTACCGCCGCAAAACAACCAGAATCATTCTTATAATAATTTAGCGTTCTTGGGGGAGTAAAAGATGGACTTTAATGACTTACTGAACATGATGATTGAACATCAGGCATCGGACTTATTTGTCACTGCCGAAGTTGAACCATCAATGAAAATAAACGGGCAAATTATGCCTGTTGCCAAAACAAAACTATCAGGTGAAGTAGTTGGTCAGTTGGTGAACTCAATTATGAGTGACAAACAACGTAAAGAATTTGCCGATACGCGTGAATGCAACTTTGCAATCATGAATAAGGATAAAACTGCACGTTTTCGTGTCAGTGCATTTCAGCAACGTGATGAACCAGGAATGATTCTGCGTCGAATTGAAACCGTCATTCCAACGCCTGAGCAATTAAAATTACCACCAATTTTGAAAGATTTGGCAATGACCAAGCGTGGCATCATTATTTTTGTTGGTGCGACGGGTACAGGTAAATCAACGTCTTTGGCTTCACTGATTGGTTATCGCAATCAGAATTCTAAAGGTCATATCATTACCATTGAAGACCCGATTGAATTTGTGCATCAACATGCGGGCTGTATCATCACTCAACGTGAAGTTGGAATTGATACCGACTCATTTGAAATTGCGCTGAAAAATACACTACGACAGGCACCTGACGTGATCTTGATTGGGGAGATCCGTTCTCGTGAAACAATGGACTATGCCATTGCCTTTGCAGAAACAGGTCACCTTGTATTTGCAACCCTACATGCGAACAACGCCAACCAAGCCATCGACCGTATTATTCACTTCTTCGAATCAGATCGTCATAGCCAACTGTTCATGGACTTGTCACTGAACTTAAAAGCAATGGTTGCACAGCAGTTAATTCCAACGCCTGATGGCAATTCACGTCGTGCGGCAATTGAAATTCTCATCAACTCTCCATTAATTTCAGATTTAATCCGTAAAGGTGAAGTCCATGAAATTAAAGATTTGATGAAGCGTTCTCGTGAACTCGGCATGCAGACCTTTGACCAAGCACTATTTGATTTGTATAAATCTGGTCAAATTACCTATAAGGATGCATTGAAACATGCAGACTCACCAAACGACTTGCGTCTGCAAATTAAATTGGATGAAGAAGGTGGTTCTCAATTGTTAAATTCAGGCAGTAAATTGACTTTTGATGGTCAATAATACAAAAAGTACTTGTAAGTATTGAAGTCACAAAAAGGCGCTAAATTAATTTAGCGCCTTTTAATTTGTTGTATTTATGTGATTTTATTTTTTACGATAAGCTTCCTGACATTCAGCAGAATCGCAATAACCATACAAATTCAAAGAGTGACCTGTTAGGGTAAAACCAAATTTATCTGCAACATCATGCTGTTCTTGCTCAATCGTATCATTTGTAAATTCAACGACTTTACTGCAATTTAGGCATACAAGATGGTCATGGTGATCGTCCTGCATGATTTCAAAAACAGAATGATTGTTTTCAAAATGATGGCGTTGAATAATCCCCGCCGCTTCAAATTGCGTTAACACACGATATACTGTTGCAAGACCAACGTCTTCCCCTTGCTCCAGCAATGTTTTATAAATGTCTTCCGCGCTCAAGTGATGTTGTTTTGAATTTTCCAATAATTCCAAAATCTTGATTCGTGGTAAAGTAACTTTCAGTCCAGCTTTGCGTAAGTCCTGATTTGAAATAGCCATATAAAAAGGTCTCTCAACAAATTTTAAGTTGGAATATGAAACAGAGTTGAGATGCAGTATGATCTATCCGTGGATCAAATGCATCATAATTAATTTGGGATAGTGTAGCAAAATGCAAAAAATCATGCTGACGTTATTCGTCGCTTCATTGCTTGGTGGGTGTTCTGTTCTTGGAGTATATAAAGTTGATATTCCACAAGGTACACCATTAACTCAGGCACAAGCTTCAAAAGTTCAAGTAGGCATGACTTACCAGCAGGTTCGTTTTTTACTGGGCAGTCCAACAATAACAGATCCTATGAATCCTTTACGCTGGGACTATATCTACAACTATATTCCGGGAACCTATGCTAAAAAAGCTAAAATTCCAGCAGCACATGGTCAACATTTAAAAATATTCTTCAATGAAACGGGTATCGTGAATAAGATTGAAGGTTTAGAAACAATTCCTGAATCTCAACCAGGCTTACCATCATCGAAAGAAGCCATTTTAAATGCGCCCCCACTATAGCCACTTTAAAATAAAAGAAAACCCCTCATTGAGGGGTTTTCTTTATTGATATAATTGTTTAAAGCGATTGCCTCGACAATAGCGACTGACTGGGTTAGCTGCAGCCCGTTTACGGCGAATATCTTTAGGGTTGATGGTCAATGCACGATAAATCTCAACCCGATCCCCTGCTTGTAGTACTTGAGTCTGATCAACAACTTTGACTCCAAAAATGCCACAATTCAATACTTCAGGTAAAGTTGTCTTGTCTTTCAGCTGACTTTTTGCAATTGCGTCAGCCACTGTCATACCAGATACGAATGGTACTTCAATATGAAACTGCTGCTCTACGCTTGCGTACGCCACCCAAACCTTTTGCATCTGTCTAACCTGTATTTGCTCAGTCATTAGATCAATTGCCCAATATAAGCCACGAGTGCCATCACAATCGACAATGGCAACACAATACGCACCGCAATACGCCAAATGTTATAAAACACTTCATTGCTAAAATTCATAGCTTTACGTAAATGGCTAATCTTCATAATCCAACCGACAAAAATGGAATAGATTAAGCAAATCACTAAACCCCAAATCATCAACAATGGATTAAAGATATTGACCAATTGTGGAATGCCCCAAATGAGCAATGCCACTAAAAGCACAATAAATTGGATCGGCAATGCAATACGACGTTGTATAAATTGCTCTTTGGCAAGGCTGAGCAACAATGCTGCACTAAATACTGCCGCAGCAAGCGCGCTATAAGCAGGAATGGCGGAGGATACAGCGAAGAAGCCAAATGCAACAACTGCGAGTAGTTGAGCAAACCATACAGGTAAAACTGAACCTGTCGCGCGATCAGCAACTTGTACTTGAGCAAGTTGACTCTGTGCATAAATACCCAAACCTAAACCACTTGCAACCAAAGCTAAAATTGTTGCCTTGCCCCATTCACCAAATTCAACTGGCGTGACATGCCAAGGCTGTAAATTTGTCCCCATGACATTGGCAATGACAAAAGATGCAATGACACTGACTGCAGTCAAAAGCACTAGGATTTGACGATTTAAAAATGACAAACCACATGCAATCACTGCGCCAATCAAAAATACAATATGTGTACTCATGTTAAATTGCGCACTTTGTACAACTGTTTGTGCAATATTAAATAAAATACCACCCGCCAAAAATGGGATAAATACGGCGGATAACCAACCGACGATACGCCATTTTTGTGATGCATCTGCTTCTCGTGTCAACGCAGACAATGCATTTAACACAGATGTTTTTGAGCGCTTCGCCAAAGCAATTTCTAAGTAGACCAAAGGAAGTGCAAGAATAAGCATGGTGCCAATCCATAAAATCCAAAAGTCAATTTGTCGATCAATCTGAAATCCAAGTGCTGGTGCAAGCCCTAGAATAATGATAAATGACAAACAAAATGCCATCAGCGGCGGTAACCATCGTGCCATAAAATTGTCCCGTATGACGTATTTAAAAAGTCCACCGCTATTTTGCCTTTGTCGACCATGAAAATCAAAGATTAGAAAGAAAAAAGCAAATCATCTCATCAAGATGATTTGCTACGCTGAATGTTTATTAATATTTGATTATTTTTATCTCTACGACCCTTTCATCAATTAGTCTGAATCAAATAGGTATCGAGCTTGAAATCATCCTTTATATTGTACTACATCCTATTTTTAATACTTTTAGATTTGAACAGCTTAAAATAATTCTAAGCTGTTTTAAGTCCATACATCTATTTTACGAAAAAAAGCGAGAGAACCAATTCTTACCCTTTTTCTTTTCATTTTCTTTAATAATGCCCATCATATTAATTTTTACAGCACCCACATAATCTGCATCATCATGCTGAATATGATTAATGAGCCATTTAGAAAGTACTTCGTGTAACTCTTTTTCAATAGACTTGCCATTGTCAAAATTTTCACGGTAACTTTCTATTTTCTTAATAAATAAATCGTGTACACGTTTATGTGGAACACGGTATTTGTAACCAGCTTCTTCTTGTAAACTTTCTTCGAATGTAAAATGTGACTGTGTATAATCAATAATATTATTTAAAATATCTTTTATTCGCTGACGATCTGTATTAACACCGATTTCATCAATTTCATTAATGTAATCTAAAATTCGTCTGTGCTGATCGTCAATCACATCAATACCAGTATTATATTCTGGGATCCATTTCATCTTCATACGACCGCCTTAAAAATACTAAATAAGTAAACCTTTTATCCATCATAGACAGTTAATTTATAAATAAAAATGAACCAATTTACTCGGATTTAATAAAATGCTCCATTTTAAAGCACAAGCTAATGTATTTTATGATATTTAAATTTTAATTCAGAGTAAAAGACTCAGATATTATTTAGCCAATATTATATTCCAAGCAATTTACTCTATTTTATTTCAAGAAGAATAAACTATATAAATAACATTAATATTACACTGCAAATTATTTTTTAATTTAAAGTTTATATTAAAAATAAAATACAATTAAGTCTTTTAGTTAAAATATAAAACAACTTTAAAAAATCATTTACTATATAGAAATGATGATTTTTAATATTGATCCGCTTTCGTTATTCGTTTCAATTCAGGATTTTTTTCTTCACGAATTAAACGATCAATGGTTGTCAAGGCTGTTTTAATAGGTCGACCTCCCTGAAATAAAATCATTTCACCTGGACGATAAGCTTGCCATTCTTCATTTTTTGTCAGTGGCTCAGTCGTGATTACAGCTACTCGATCGTCAGAAGTCGTCACATCACTAAAATCAACCTCAACTTCTAAGTCAATTAAACGTGCAGATTGAAATGGATACTCTCGCACAATCCAATGCAGTTTAGTGGTTGCATAACTAAACAGTGCCTGTCCATTCGATAAGCAATAATTAAACGTGCCAAACTCTGCAATTTGTGGAGCAAGTTGCTCAAGTAATGTAAAAATATCTTCTAAACTAGGTGTTTCATAACCAAATTTTTCAACAAGCTGGTCTAGTAAATAACAAAATGCCAACTCACTGTCAGTGTTACCTACGGGGGTGAAACGCCCTGTTAATGGCGGTTCAAAACCTTTTAAATCGCCATTATGTGCAAAAATCCACTGACGTCCCCAAAGCTCGCGCACAAAAGGGTGCGAATTTTCTAGGGTAATTTTACCTTGGGTTGCTTTACGGATATGTGCAATCACATTACGTGATTTTATCGGATAATTACGTACAAGATCTGCAATAGGTGATTCAACTGCCGATTGATTATCGACAAATAAACGACAGGCTTTATCTTCAAAAAATGCGATACCAAAACCATCCGAATGGTCAGAAGTAATTCCCGCACGTTGTGAAAATCCACGGAAAGAAAAAGTAATATCTGTGGGTCTTGCACAGTTCATTCCAAGCAGTTGGCACATAGTCATTCATACAGCTTTATCGTTATGTGAATATTGTGCATGAGTCCTGTTCTGCTTGCAAATACCTGAACACATATCATGCGATTTTAATAGATAAATACATCAAATCACTGAGAGTAAGCCATAAAAAAGCTCATCGTGAGATGAGCTTTAAAATTTGATCAAGGATGACTTATTTTTTACTACGATTGGTAATTAGTGTTCCCACACCGTGATCAGTAAAAATTTCAAGTAATGTTGCATGCGGTACACGACCATCAACAATATGTGCACTCACAACACCACCTTTGACTGCATCAAGTGCACAACCAACTTTAGGAATCATACCGCCATAAATCACGCCTGTTTCAATCAGACGATCAACTTCTTGCGTACTCAAGCCTGTAAGTAAATTTTTATTTTCATCAAGCACACCTGAAATATTGGTGAGTAAAATGAGCTTTTCAGCGCCTAAAGCTTCTGCCACTTTACCCGCAACCAAATCTGCATTGATGTTATAAGTATTACCTGCATCATCTACACCTAATGGTGCAATTACAGGAATGAAATCACTTTGGGTAAACATTTCAAGGACATCGGTTTTTACGCCAACAACTTCGCCCACTAAGCCCAAATCAATTTGCTTCACCGAACCATCTTCTTGGATTTTTTCCATCAGTAACTTTTGGGCACGCAATAAGTTACCATCTTTACCTGTTAAACCAATGGCACGTCCACCATGCTGATTGATCAGATTAACAATTGATTTATTAACACTACCACCCAAGACCATTTCTACAACTTCCATCGTTGCAGGATCAGTCACACGCATACCGTCAATACGATCTGATTCTCGACCGAGTTGCTTGAGGAATGAATCCACTTGTGGACCACCACCATGTACTACAATCGGGTTTAAACCGACTGTTTTCAGCAAAACGATATCTCGGGCAAATGAGCTTTCCAATTCAGGATCGGTCATGGCATTACCACCGTATTTGACCACTAGCGTTTTTCCTGCAAAACGCTGAATGTAAGGCAACGCTTCTGTCAGAATCTGAGCTTTATCAATTCCGGTCTGCTGATGGGGCATGCGCCTCTCCTATTGCACCTGTTGAAGTACATATTTTGAAAAAGGATTAAAAGTCTTTTCGGGATATTTATCTTTTACAGCACATTAAACCGAGCTAATGTGCAAGCAAGATATCCTGAGCGATCATAGGATAACGATCACTTAACATAGACGCAAATGTCTGACGAATATTATTGAGGTGGGTCGGATGATCTGCATCAAAACGTACAGTAAAAAACTCGCCTGTATTGGATGCCCGAATGATGCCAAAGCCATTTTTAAAATCAAGGCGTATACCATCAATTTTACTCAACTCAGCATCACAACTATTCCCACGGCGTTCAATTTCCTGTAAGACCGCTTGTGGATTGGTATTGTGAGTGCTGATATAAGTATCTTCAGTATAAAACCGTTCAGGAAATGCTGACATTAACTGTGATAGAGATTGCCTTGGTTTCTCACTCAAATACTCCATAACACGTAGTGCAGCATATAAACCATCGTCATAACCGAAACCACGACCATCATTAAATACATAGTGACCTGCATATTCACCACCAAATACAGCACGACCTTTGGACTTTCGTAAATATTGGCGTAGAAAACTACTTCCAGTTCGAAGCATGTGCGGCTTTCCACCCATCTTTTTAATGATTTGCCCCACCATTGTAGAACATTTTACATCAAAGACAATTTCCTGCCCAGGATGTGATTGTAAACACATTTGTGCAAATAACGATAATAAACGATCAGCAGAGATTATTTTGCCTGTTTCATCCATCAGTACAACACGATCACCATCACCATCGAGTGCGATACCCAAATCAGCTTGGTGCATCATGATCTGTTGTTTCATTTTACCCAGATGTGCCGACTGTGACGGATCAGGTGCATGATCAGGAAAATGACCATTCGCTTGACAACGCAGTGTAATCACCTCACAACCGATTTTTTTTAAAACCAACGCTGCACATGCACCAGCTGAACCATTTAAGCCATCAAGTACAACTTTAAATGGACGTTTTAGCTGAATATCTTCAAGCATAGCTTTTTGATAACTTTGGCAAAGCTCAAGATTGATCACATGGTTATACTGACTTTGTTTGACATCAAATATAAGCTCTGTTTGTACCTTGAAAGGATCTTTTTGATTCTTTATAAATTGATTAGCATCTTGTGCAACTTGCTGAATTTTATCAGGACATGGTGGTTCAAACTGAACAATCCATTTAATACCATTGTCAGATATAGGATTGTGGCTTGCGGTCACCATAATACCATTGCCCTGGGTTTCACGCGCTGCAAAATACATTTGTGGTGTAGAACAACAATCTAATGTTTTAACTTTAAAATTCTGTGTACGAAAAACATCTTCGATAATTTTCGCAAAATATGGGCTCGACAAACGTGCATCATAACCAATGACGATTTCAGATTGTCCTTGAGTTTTATATTGTTGCACCAATGCATGTGCAATGGCATATATAACTTCGCCATCCATTTGTTCCACTTTTCCACGTATATCGTATGCACGGAAAATATGAAATGGAAAGATCTTATTTGATCGTTTCATAAGCATTCTTTGTACTACTTTTACAACGCCGATTGTAAGTTTTAAATGATTGTACATTTAAATCAAGCATTCACTTTCACTTCTTCTTAAGCCATTATTTAATATATTTCTATATTTTCCTTGTATAGCGAGAAAATAGTCAATGAGTATGAAGTTTTCATAAGCTGATTAAACTAATCTAATATATACAATTACAAGCTATTTATTAAATATATCTTTTGTTACATCACACATAAAAACATAATATAAATTAGAAAAAAGACCTGAAATTCAGGTCTTTATCATGACTATAAAAAAACGATATTTTATCAAATGATAAAGCTATCTTATTACAAAATTATTGCTGTCCTGTATGACCAAAACCACCTGCACCACGCTCAGTCGCTTCAAATTCATTTACAATATCAAACTGCGCTTGAATCACAGGAACAAGAACATATTGAGCAAGGCGCTCACCTGGTTCTAAAGTAAATGTTGTTTGACTACGATTCCATACCGAAACCATGAGTTCACCTTGATAATCTGAATCGATTAAACCAACCAAGTTACCCAAGACAATACCATGCTTATGACCTAAACCCGAGCGTGGCAAAATCAAACCAGCAAAGGCAGGATCTTCGATATAAATTGCCATACCTGTTTTTACTAAAACCGTTTGACCTGGCTCAATTTGAATTGCTTCTTCTACACATGCACGTAAGTCTAAACCTGCTGAACCCGTGGTTGCATAAGTCGGTAAAGGCCATTCTTGACCTAAGCGTGTATCGAGTACTTTTACTTGAACTTTCATTTCGTAATCCTATTTAAAAATGGTCACTCATCTCTTTACCACTCCCTAACAGAGGGCAAAGCGCATATAAATAAAAACTATTTTTTCAATAGCGCTTTTAAATTCTGCAAATATTGTTGTGCTTGCAGTTTTGGATCGATATTTTCAGCCAATTTTTTCTTGCGACCGAGCCAATCTAAATCATCTTGAGGCAACTCATCGAGGAAGCGACTTGGGGTCATTTGTTTCATTTGACCGCCATTTTTACGTTGTTCTGCCAAAGTTAAAGTTAAACCTTGTTGTGCACGGGTAATGCCCACATACATCAAACGACGTTCTTCCTCAATGGTTTCTGCCGCAATCGAGTTTTTATGTGGCAATAATTCTTCTTCAAGCCCCATGATGTACACGAATGGAAATTCCAAACCTTTCGACGCATGCAAAGTCAGTAAATTGACTTTATCTGTATCTTCTTCTTCCTGTTGCTGTTCGAGCATATCGAGCAACACCAATTTGCGAATCACACTTTCAATATTCTTTTCATCGACATCTTCAGCACGGTTAATCAAACTTTGAATACTGCTATAGAGCATTTCGATATTATCGAGTTTGGTTTTTTCCTGTGCAGGTGTCGCTGCCGTTTCTTTCAGATAGTCGATATAACCGGCTTCAAGCATCATTTGGCGGATTTTCGGCACTGGCTCATCATCATCCAACAATTCACGAGTGAAATTATTGATGAATTCAGCAAACTCCGCCAATTGTGTCGTTGCCTTTTTGGGCATCACCATAGTTAGACGCTGATCACTAGCAGCAGTTAAAAGTGATAAATGATTTTCTTGCGCGAATAAACCCAGTTTTTCTAAAGTCACAGGGCCAATGGCACGTTTTGGTGTATTAATAATACGTAAAAACGCACTGTCATCTTCAGGGTTGATAATGACTCGTAAATAACTCATCACATCCTTAATTTCAGCACGACCAAAGAATGACTGACCACCCGATAATTTATAGGGAATCTGCATTTGACGCAGTTGTGTTTCAAGCACACGAGCTTGAAAATTTCCACGATATAGTACTGCGTAATCTTTCCAACTTTTACCATTCATCAGCTTATGTGTGAGTAAATCTTTGACCACACGTTCTGCTTCATCATCATCATTACGGCAAGTAATAACTCGGATCACTTCGCCATGCCCTTTATCACTCCACAATTTTTTCTCAAAAATATGCGGATTATGATCAATCACATGGTTCGCTGCTTTTAAAATTCGACTCGTAGAACGGTAATTTTGCTCAAGCTTAATCACTTTTAAGTTATGAAAATCTTCTTGTAGCAATGCCATATTTTCAGGTTTTGCACCACGCCATGCATAGATGGATTGGTCATCATCACCAACTGCTGTGAATTGCCCCATCACCCCAACAAGCAGTTTGACAAGCGTATATTGTGCTGTATTGGTGTCTTGATACTCATCGACCAATAAATAACGAATACGATTCTGCCAACGCTCACGAACTTCAGCATTGTCCTGTAATAGTCGTGTTGGCATAACAATCAGATCATCAAAATCCACGGCGTTATAGGCACGTAAATTTCGCTCATAAAGCTGATACAAATGTGCAAATTGCACATCTTCCTGCGTTTCACATGTTGTATGTGCTTGTTCAGGCAAAATCAGATCATTTTTCCAATCTGAAATCATCTTCATCGCTTTGGCAATCAGTTCTTTACTTTCTGCACCTGATAAATTATCACGATGCATCAAATCCATCAGAATGCGCTTACAGTCATCAGCATCGAGAATAGAAAAATTATTTTTGAGCGGTGTATTTTTTAATTCTAAACGGAGTAAATTTAGTCCAAAGGTATGGAATGTCGAAACGGACAAACCTTTACCCTCTTCTTTACCCAAAAGTTTACTGACACGCTCTTTCATTTCACGTGCAGCTTTATTGGTAAAGGTCATCGCTGTAATACGATACGCAGGAATACCACACTGCTGTACCAAATACGCAACCTTACGCGTAATCACTGAGGTTTTACCTGAACCCGCACCAGCAAGTACTAACAAGGGTCCTTGAGTGTATTTCATTGCTTCAAGTTGCTTGTCATTCAGTTGACTTGCTTTTGACATGGTTCATCCTCTAAAAACTTCGGGGTCAATTATAGACACCTCAATGCATGCTTGCCTAATGCTTAATACAAATTTTCATCTGACATTTTTTCCCATTTTATGTTGACTTTTAAAATGTCAAATACTTGTTTATTTCAAATGTTGTGTCTTTGTGCATTTTCATTCCTTGAGTCTTTTTAATGCACAAAAAAAATCGAACCACAAAAGTGATTCGATTTTAAGATTTAATCAATTTCAACAGTTATAGAAGATTCTCTATATTTGTTAAGCCTGATCTATCTTCTTATTTTACTGCATATACAGTAATTTCTACACGACGGTTTTGTTCACGACCTGCAGCAGTTGAATTATCAGCTACTGGAGAAGTTGAACCGTAACCACGTGCAGTAATACGTGATGAAGCAATACCTTGTGAAGATAAATAGTTCTTCACAGAGTTCGCACGATTTTGAGACAATGGGTTATTGATTGCATCAGAACCTGTGTTATCTGTGTGACCGTGTACAACAATTGCAAGTTGGTTTGCAGTACCATCTTCACGTAGAACGCGAGCAACATCATTCAGTGCCGCTTGGAACTGTGGTTGAATCATAGCTGAATTGCTTGCAAATGTTACAGAAGGCATCACCATATTGATTGAGCCATCTGGATTACGGTTTACGTCAACACCAGTACCTGCTAGTTCTTGTTTAAGACGCTTTTCTTTCTTATCAAGAAGCAAACCTGCACCACCGCCAACAACTGCGCCAATTGCAGCAGCTTGACCCATTTTATCTTTGTCTGCATTTGAATATGCAAGACCAGCACCAAGCAATGCACCAAGACCAGTACCGATTGCTGCTTTGTCATATTCCATATTTTGACAGCCAGAAAGTGCCAACGCCCCTACTACAGCTGAAATTACAAGTGCACGCATGACATGCCTCCAGAGATTGTGATTTTTGTATGAAAGAATAATGGTATAAAAAACAAAGTTAGACCATTGCCTTTTTGTTAAAAATTCAATGAATTTTTACAATTTGTAATAAATTTAAAAAGGAAAAGCGTTCCTTCGCCATATTTTACACATAGTTCGTTCTAGATACTTTTTTATTTATGAAGCAACGGCTATATTTAAAGCATATTTTTGGGTGAAACGTTTTAATTCGGGACATTTCCATGGCATTACAGAAACAACAACAATCCTTATTGAAAAAAATAACCAAAGGCTTGACTGTAACTTCAGTCATTACAGGCAGTACTTTTTTTCATGGTCCACCAGTGCTTACACTTGGCTTAACCAAACTTTTTAAACAGTCTAAAAAAGTTGATGAAACCAATATCCAAATTACAAATAGTTGGATTGGTGTCAACAATTGGCTGATTGATCATGTCTTGCCTGAAACAAAGTGGGACATCAGCATAGATCCTGAACTTGATTTAAATATGCAAGGTCGCTATTTGATGTCATGTAATCATCAAAGCTGGGTCGATACGACCGTCACTCAATACTTTGGTTTAACTCGTATGCCATTGACGCGTTTTTTCACCAAATGGGAACTTATTTTCATTCCCTTTGTTGGACAAGCCTTTAAAATACTTGGATTTCCAATGATGAAACGCCATAGTAAAGAACAAATTGCTCAAAATCCTGCCTTGAAATATCAGGATATGGATGAAGCACGCAAGGCATGTGAACATTTACTCAGCCAACCCTTTACCCTACTTAATTATTTAGAAGGCACACGTTTTACCGCTGAAAAAAAAGCGAAACAACAATCTCCCTTCCAAAATCTACTCAAACCTAAAGCTGGCGGTTTAGCTTTAGCATTGAATATTTTAGGTCAGCAAATAGATGCCTTTGTAGATATGACGATTGTCTATCCTGATGGTGTGCCTGGTTATGGTGAGTTTTGGCTCGGTGAAGTCCCTCGCATTGTTGTAAATATGCGAAAAATTAATATTCCCGATTGGGTCATTGGCGGTGATTACGAAGATGATGCAGAATACCGTGAGAAATTTCAGCAATGGGTCGATGATTTATGGCGGGAAAAAGATCAATTGATTACTCAAATCAAACAGCGATATCACTCAACCTCTTAGACCTTCCCTCTGAGTGAACCACCTTAAGTACCGGATGTTTCAATGAATAATACAGAACAGGCACCTCACAACTACCATTCAATGTTACCTAAAAATAAAAAGACATTAGGTTGGTGGATTGCCTTTGGCTATGACATTTTCATGATGTTTATTATTGTCTTCAACCTGTTCTGCTTGTCTGCCAATGCCTTTTTAATGAGTAGCTATGGAAATTGGTTTTTTAATGAAATTCATTTACCCCAAGTTCTTCAATATTACAAAACTGAATTACATCCTTGGGTCATTATTACTGAAAGTTGGTTTATCATTTTTTTATGTGTAGAACTAGGCGTTCGTTGGTTTATTGCGATCATCAATAAACATCATGCCCGTTGGTTCTTCTTTCCATTTATTCATTGGTATGAAATTTTAGCCATCATCCCAATGTTACGCTTTTTACGTTTAATTCGAGTTGTCGTGATTGGTTACCGTATCCATGAGTTAGGCTATAAAGTCATTCCTAACGGTCTAAAAAAGCGAATTCTTTTTTACTATAGTGTCATTATGGAAGAACTCTCAGATCGTGTTGTGATTACTGTGATTGATGGCATTAAACAGGAATTAGATACCAGTTCAACCCACAAACAAATTATTCATGATTTGGTTGACCATCACCGAGAAATGTTTAGTGTGGTTTTAGCAGAAATTTTACAAGAATCTCTTGCTGTTGAACTTAAAGTCTATCAACAACAGATTAGTGATGGTGTTGGGCAAATTGTACGACAAGCTATTGAGGACACACCTCAACTTACCCAACTTTTACGCTTGATTCCAATTGCAGGTGGAATGATCGAAAATCAAATTCAGAATATTGGTCAACAACTTGGTGAAAATATTACTCAAGGCCTCATTGAGCCCTTTACATCTGGCTCTGTATTGCAACCCAATACCACTTATCAGTTAATTTCTGAAAAAGTAAGCAATTTAAATATTGAAAATCAGAAGCTTGAAGAATTAGTTGAATCTGTGGTCAATGAAAGTTTAGAATCTCTGCGGAAGCAGGTAAAAATTAAACAATGGCAACTTGTATTAGAAAAAAATGATCAAGTTAAAGAATAATCAATCCCTTGCAATTATTTGTATCTTGGGTGGAGAATTCCATCAATTTGTTCTAGGATTTGCGCTATTTTACAATTTGAACTTCAGATTAAAACTTTGGGTCACAAGCCTTTTAAGGAATAACTATGGCTGATTTACGGATTACAGGCAAAATGCTTCATAGTAATCGATTAACTTTCGAAACCAATGATCATGATGCCATCCGCCAGCAACTCAACAAAATGATGGGCGAAGCCTCTTACCAAGGGGCGTTAGTTGTACTTGATACAACTGTTGAACAGGAGCTAATTGCACTTATTCAGCTTGTTGTAAGTCTGGAGCTACAACCAATTGGTGTTGTTGATGGTTTACTGAGTGATCAAGCACGTGCAATTCAGTTTCCAATTGTTCCTGCTGATCGCCCATTGCAACGCATTAAACCGACAAAAGAACAAGTGGTCGAAACACCTGTCATTACAACAGAAACAATTCAGCCTCAAACAGTCGCTGAACCAGTAAAAAAAGTGATTAGCCATACAACTTCGTACCATGATGAGATTTTACGTACAGGTCAATGCCTTGTCCAAGATCATGGTGATATTATTTTAAATGCAGGCATCAACAGTGGTTCTGAAGTCATTGCATCAGGAAATATACATATCTATGGAAGTGTTCGTGGTAGAGTCATTGCGGGTGCAGGCGGTAACACGGCTGCAAGAATATTTTGTCATTCGCTAGAAGCTGAATTGGTTTCCATTGCTGGGACATATTGTGTTGCAGATGACATTCCCCAGCACGTAATCAAGCAATCAGTTCATATTTATTTGAATGATCAGCAGGAACTTGAGTTCCAGCCTTTGCAATTTTAATGTTATAAATTATACACCATAAAAAGCCCCATTTAAGGGGCAATGACCATAACAGGAGTGGATTCGGTGGCCAAAATTGTTGTTGTTACATCAGGCAAAGGTGGCGTGGGTAAAACCACAACAAGCGCATCTTTTGCAACAGGTTTGGCCCTTCGTGGTCATAAGACTGTCGTTATTGATTTTGATGTAGGTTTACGTAATCTCGATTTGATCATGGGCTGTGAACGCCGTGTCGTTTATGACTTCGTTAATGTTTTAAATAACGAAGCACGCCTTCAACAAGCGTTGATTCGTGATAAAGACATTGAAAATCTTTATATTTTACCTGCATCACAAACACGTGATAAAGACGCTTTAACAGATGAAGGCGTTGCACGTGTTATGGATGAACTTTCACAAGAGTTTGATTACATTATTTGTGACTCGCCTGCTGGTATTGAACGTGGTGCAATTTTAGCTATGTATCATGCTGATGAAGCGATCATTGTAACCAATCCTGAAATTTCATCTGTCCGTGACTCAGACCGTATTATTGGTATGCTTGATAGCAAAACCAAAAAAGTCGAAAATAATGAAGGTCGTATCCGTAAGCATCTATGTATCACACGCTTCAACCCTGAACGTGCAGATAAACAAGAAATGTTGACGATTGATGATATTTCTAAAGACATTTTACGTGTACCTACTTTAGGTGTTATTCCAGAATGCCCAAGCGTTCTACAAGCATCAAACGAAGGTAAACCTGTGATTCTGTTTACAGAGTCAGAGGCAGGTCAAGCATATGATGATCTTGTCGCACGTTTCTTAGGTGAAGATCGCCCTTACCGTCACATTACCGTGAAACCAAAAGGCTGGTTAGCACGACTATTTGGAGCGTAAAGATGGCAGGATTCTGGAGTAAACTTTTCAGCAATGATGATAAACCGACGAGTGCACAAACTGCGAAAGACCGTCTAAAAGTGATTGTTGCTTCTGAAAATGGTTTAGGTAAACGTTTGAGCCAAGATAAAATTGACCAAATGAAGAAAGAGATCATGCAGGTGGTCAATCGTTATGTTCGTGGTGTAGATGAGCAACATATTCAAATGTCTGTTCGTTCTGAAGCGAACATTGAAATGCTTGAGATGAATATCAATTTACCTGAAGAACGTTAATTTCATTATTGATTAGTCAACTGAATTGAATCAGGGCAAAATATGAAGTAGGTTTTGGAAAATAATTTTCAGCCATTCAATATTTTGCTCTTTTTCATGACATTTTTTGCAGGTTCACATTCATTTCACAAGTAATGAATGGTCATGATTCTGTTGTCAGATTACTTATTGCATGATTTTCATCTAAGCTTTGCATTTTTGATGATAAAGTAAAAAGCAAATGCCCTGTATGATGAAAAAAATTTGAATCTTTAATTTTAAAAAATTTATTTTGAGGAGATGCTGCCATGGCACTTTCACAGCCAGCAACGTTCAATGAAGAATGGTCAGACGAGCGTGTTTTTGCCTACTTAGAGCAACTACCTCCTGCCGATGTCAATGCAGACTTTCATGTTTTAGCACATGCATTTAAACATATGCGCCCTGCTGACTATGAGCGTCTTTTGACTCAGTTTAAAGCCAATGGTCGTGATATCAACGCAACCAATCCTGAAGGTCAACGCATTCATGATGTGATTGCACAGTATCCTCGTCATAAAAATGAGTTTTTAGAAGTCTTAGCTAAATTTGCTTAAATTTATAAATGGCTCAATAAAAAACCTGCTTGTTAGCAGGTTTTTTATGTTTTAAAAATGACTTATGGGAAACACGTTAAACCAAAATATCTCGCTTACCATTGGCACCTTGCCCACTCACAATGCCATTTTCTTCCATCTGATCCACAATACGTGCAGCACGGTTATAGCCCAAACTAAACTTACGCTGTAACGATGACACTGAAACTTTTCTAGTCTCTAAAACAAAAGAAACACACTGATCGTACAAAGCATCACGACTTGGATCACTATCACCATCTTCAAAGCCACGACTTGTTGGCTCTTCATCAAATGGCGTTAAGATTTCATCGACATAATTTGGCTCACCACGTTCACGCCACGCATCACAAATACGATTTACTTCATCGTCTGAAATAAATGCACCATGTACACGTTCAGGCTCAATTTTACCTGGCCCAAGGAAGAGCATATCACCATGACCAAGTAAATCTTCTGCACCACCTGCATCCAAAATGGTACGTGAGTCAATCTTACTATTTACACGTAATGCCACACGGGTTGGAATGTTGGCTTTGATCAGACCTGTAATCACATCCACTGATGGACGCTGTGTCGCAAGTAATAAATGAATGCCTGCAGCACGAGATTTTTGTGCCAAACGCGTAATCATTTCTTCCGCTTTTTTGCCCACTTGCATGATCATATCTGCAAATTCATCTGCCACAATGACAATAGACGGTAATGGCATCAAACGAGGCGCACGCTCCCCAACAACAGAATCACTGGCTTTCCATGTTGGATCAATCAGCTCTTCGCCATTGGCAATGGCCTCTTCGACTTTACGGTTATAATCAGAAAGTTTACGAATTTTTAAGAATGACATTAATTTATAACGTCGTTCCATTTCATTGACACACCAATTCAATGCATTGACAGCATCTTTCATATCCGTCACAACAGGCGTTAACAAGTGTGGAATATCGTTATAGTTAGCAAGTTCTAGTTGCTTCGGGTCAATTAAAATCAAACGTAATTCATTTGGCGTATATTTCAGCAACATCGACAAAATCATTGAATTTACAGCAACAGATTTACCTGAACCCGTTGTCCCCGCAACAAGCATATGTGGTGCTTTACCCATATCTGTAATGACGGGATTACCCGAAATATCTTTACCCATTGCTGTGGACAATATACTAGATGAATCTGAAAATGCTGCCGTTTCCACCAATTCAATTAGACGCACCATTTCACGGGTACTGTTTGGCACCTCGATACCAATATACGGCTTGCCTGGAATGACTTCCACCACACGAACTGAAGCCATAGACATTGAACGAGCAAGATCACGCGAAATATTGGTCACTTTCGAAGCTTTTACACCTGGCGCCAAATCTAGTTCAAAACGAGTCACGACAGGTCCTGGCTGCGCTTCAATCACTTTTGCTTTCACGTTAAATTCTTGAAGTTTAATCTCCAATAATTCTGAAAGTCGTGCCAATTGTTCTTCAGTAAAATTGACTTTTTTATTTGGATCAACTTTATCAAGTAACTCAAAACCAGGTAAGGGAGATAAATCACGACGTTTTTGTGCTACTTGCATTGAACGTGACATTGGACGTCCATGTGCATCGGTCAATGGTGCATCTAAATCAAATTCATCTTCCTCATCCAATGCGGTATCTAAATCTGAAACATTGCCTGTTGTACCCTTCCATGCATCTCTAAAGGCATCTTTATCTGAAGCAACTCGTTGTTTTTCTTCATCTGACAAATTTGATGCTGGTATTAAAGTTTCATTCCCCCCCTGAAAATTGGTTTGAATTTCTGCTTTAACCAATGGCGATGATTGCGCATAGCTGCTTGTAGTACGAATTGATTGCTGTGGTGGCTCAACTGGTGATGTTACAGACAAAACCGATGGATCTGAAAAATGAGTAGGTTCATCTGCAAGTGAAGCTAAGTCATCTAACTCAGATGCCAATTGATCCTGCGAATTCACTTTTTTAACAGTACTGTCTGTTACAGCTGAATGAAACTCAAAAGCAGCTTCAGCTGGTTGCTCTAGCGAATGCGCTATTGAATTGTTTATGTGTTGGTTATTTTGTGAATATGGCTGATGAATATCTGTTGCCGTCTTACCATCTGGAACAACTGAGAGTAATTCATCAAAGACTTCATCATTATCCCAATCAATATTCGATGTTGGTTTTTGTGCGTGTTGACTATGTAATTGTTCACTTAATGATGGATGTGCCGAATTATAAACTGTAGCGGGCTTATCTTCTGCTTCACGTAATAAAGCATCAATTTCTTGCTTAGTGTCTTTTTCAGTATTTAATGCTTTCCACACTTCACCTGTTGGTACAACATGCGGACGATCATTTCTAACTTGCTGTGCACGTGCGAGTGCAACTTCTATGTCATCTTTAGGCTCTACTTGGAAAGCATTTTGATCATATTCATGATCCAACATATCATCAAATAACTGTTCTGCTACACGTTCATGACGTGCATCTCGAACTTGTTGCTCAACCGTATCTACCTCAATAAATTCAGGTTCGGTCTGAACTGTAGGCATCACTGTTTTTTTCTGTTCTTGGACATTCGCAGGACTAGGGTCGTTTGCTTTTGTCGATGAGGTTGTCAAATCATAAGCTGACTCTTCTTCAGGCACATTTTTATAAAATAAATCTTGTAAATATGCTGGCGTTGCTTTGAGCGTCGCCCATGTTTTATTCCACTGAATACCAAATGCAAGCGTTGCTAGAACTGTCAATAAAACCAATAAAAACAGTACTGCACCATAAATAGTAATGAGCTGAGAAAGGCTTTCACCCAACTCATAACCAATAATACCGCCTGAGGCATTATCAAGCGTATCTGCTGGCACATTCCACAACAAATAAATTAACGTGGATAATGTCAATAATATAAAGAACTGTGCTGCATAGCGAAATGGACGACTTAGAAAACTATGTGGCCACCAAAGTTGAATAGCTTCAAGAAAGAAATATACAGGTATCAGCAGGCTTGCCCATCCAAGGAAGCCAAACAGCATATCTGCAATCCATGCACCTGTTACACCACTGGTATTTGATACCTGTTGTGTATCACTAGAAATATGCATCCATCCTGGATCAAATGGTGTATAGGTGACTGTTGCTAAAAACAGAAAAATACCAAATGAAATCAAGAATATCGTAATTATAAAGCGCTGTGCATAAACACTCGACACCGCAGTCATATGCTGTCCTGTAACCCATTGTTGATTAATATTCTTTTGTTGATGGTCAGTGCCATCTTCAACTCAGAAATGTATGCAATATTATGCACATGTTCTTTCAAAAAAGATGCATACAAACTGAAGTATGTTGTTATCTTTATTGTATATAAGCACTATATAGCTCAATTCGATTTAGATGATCAATATTATCGACATCAAAGACACAACACTTCGACTCAGTTTCACGTATAATTTTCTCAAAATGTGTATTTCTGAAATAAAAAAGGATTCTGTACATGAGCGCTCGTCACTCACGTTTAATTATTTTAGGTTCTGGCCCTGCAGGTTATAGCGCTGCAGTTTATGCTGCTCGTGCCAACTTAAAACCGACACTCATTGCAGGTATGCAATTGGGTGGTCAGCTCACGACAACCACTGAAGTGGACAACTGGCCTGGTGATCCTGAAGGTTTAACGGGCCCAGCACTGATGGAACGTATGCAAGCACATGCAGAACGTTTTGGTACAGAAATTTTATATGACCACATCAATGAAGTTGAACTGAATGTGCGTCCTTTCGTACTCAAAGGCGATATGGGCGATTACACTTGTGATGCCTTAATTATTGCCACAGGTGCAACAGCACAGTATTTAGGTCTTGAATCTGAACAAGCTTATATGGGTCAAGGCGTAAGTGCTTGTGCAACGTGTGATGGTTTCTTCTATAAGAACCAAAAAGTGATGGTTGTTGGTGGTGGTAATACTGCGGTTGAAGAAGCCTTGTATTTATCAAACATTGCTGAACACGTAACTTTAGTTCACCGCCGTGACAAATTGCGTTCTGAAAAAATTCTTCAAGATCATTTATTTGAAAAAGAGAAAGAAGGCAAAATCAGCATTATTTGGAATCATGAAGTTGAAGAGGTTTTAGGTGAAGCGACTTCTGGTGTTACTGGTGTTCGTTTAAAATCAACTCAAGATGAAGCAACTCAAACTGTTGATGTATCAGGTTTATTTGTTGCGATTGGTCATAAACCAAATACAACTATGTTTGAAGGTCAGCTTGAACTACGGAATGGCTATATTCAAGTTCAAAGTGGTACTGCAGGTAATGCAACTGCCGCATCTATTCCAGGTGTATTCGCCGCAGGTGATGTTGCAGATGACGTTTATCGCCAAGCGATTACCTCGGCGGGTTCAGGCTGTATGGCTGCGCTTGATGCAGACCGTTTCCTTGATGGTATTGAGTGATTTTATGTAAATTATGTCACATTATTTGATTTTTTTACATTAAAAATAACCGTCTACATGGCGGTTATTTTATTTTTGATTTATAACAGTTGTGCTCTCATCATAATTTTTATACAGGGATCATAATGACAACAAATTGGACCGACGGCTATCAAACTGAAGTAAATTACACCTATGGTTATTACCGTGATTTAAGCCCAAACTATCAAAAATTTTGCTTATTATTAAATGGTGTCGATTGCCCAACCAGTACAGCAACACAAGCACATTGCGAACTTGGTTTTGGTCAAGGCGTCAGTTTAAATATCCATGCTGCGGCATCTTTTGGACATTTCTTTGGTACCGATTTTAACCCTGCCCATGCAGGTCATGCCAATCAGGTAGCTGAATATAGCCAAGCACCACATCATTTTTATGATGATAGCTTTGAAGAATTACTCAATAAAGACTTACCACAATTTGACTCAATCAGCCTACATGGTATTTGGAGTTGGATCAGCCATGAAAATCAAGGCATTATTCTCAAGTTTATTCGTAAATTCTTAAAGCCAAATGGTATTGTTTATATTAGCTATAATTGCGTTACGGGTTGGGCTGCAAATATGCCGATCCGTGAGCTTTTCCACAGCCATTTTAAATTTAACAGCACAAGTACCAATCCGATTCAGAAAGTGAAGGATTCCCTCGCATTTTCTGAAGCATTATTGGAACAAGAACCAAATTTTGCTAAACGTAATCCGAATGCATTGAACAAAGTCAAAGAATTACAAAAACAAAATCCAAATTACTTAATTCATGAATATCTGAACCAAGATTGGCAATGCTTTTCTTTCCAACAAGTTGTACGGATTATGGAAGAAGCCAAACTTTCTTATGCAGGTTCAACCGATTTAAATACGCATTTAGACAATATCAACTTTTCAGCAGAGCATCAAAATTTCCTGAATCAGATTGATCACCCTGTTTTCAAAGAACAATGCCGAGATTATTTTGCAAATACACAATTCCGCAAAGATTTGTTTATTCGTGGCAAAAATAATTTAACGGCACTTCAAACACAAGAACAACTCAGAAATACTGCTTTTGTATTACTGACATCGCCTGAAAGCTTACCCACAACTATTAATGGTTACTTAGGTGAATTCAATCTGATTCAAGATATTTATCAACCACTTTCTGAACACTTCAAAAAGTTAGATTATCAACCTATTCTTTTATCAGACTTAGAAAAAGCACTACCTCAACATAATTATGCACAGGTGCTCAATGCAGTCGTCATTTTATGCCATCTTGGACATATGCAACCTTGCCAATCTGAACCGAGCACTGAATTAGTTCAATATACACAACAGCTCAATAGTCACATTCTGCATCAAGCAAGTTTTCATGCAAACTATCAGGTACTGGCAAGCCCTATAACAGGTATAGGTATTCCAACTGATCATTTTTCACAACTGTTCTATCGTGCTCATTTTGTCGATGGCTTAAAGAGTACAAAACAACTTGCCCACTATGTACAAGATGTCATCACTCAACTTGGCTGGTTAGTTCTCGATGAAAAGGGGCAAAGTGTTTCTGAATTAACACAAAGTATTGAAATTATTCATAAAAAAGCCGAGTTATTCATCAATAGTGATAAGTTAAAAATTGCTCGTCAGTTACAGCTTTTTGCTTAAGTCAATCAACATATTGATATTGCTTCAACACTAAAGAACATTGACTCAGACTTGGACTTTCTACAAACGGATCAGCTACTATAAAGCCTGATCCGTTTTCAAGGCTGAACCGTGACCACACTCCCTCCTTCTATGTTTACTTTCCCCGATCCTATTGAAGCTGATCCTAATGAAGAAGGATTGATTTGTATTGGCGCCGATCTTGAACCCTCAACACTGTATGAAGCCTACACACATGGTTTATTTCCATGGTTTTCAGAAGGTGAACCGATTTGTTGGTGGAGTCCTGAACCACGCTGCATTATTCGCTCCGAAGACTATCATCCAAGTAAGTCACTTATTCGTAACATGAAAAAATTAGATTATCGCATAACGATTAATCATGCTTTTGAAGATGTGATTCGTTCATGTTCACTACCTCGCACCTACGCCGATGAAACATGGATTTCAGAAGATATTATCCAAGGTTATTGTGCTCTGTTTAAAGCGGGTTATGCCTATAGCGTCGAAGTTTGGGATCAAGACAAAATAGTCGGTGGTTTATATGGCGTCACCATTGGCAAAGGTTGTTTTGGTGAATCGATGTTTAGTACCCAAACTGATGTATCAAAAATGGCTTTTTACGTATTAATGCTCATTGGACAAGAAAATCAATTGCCATGGATTGATTGCCAATTGGTCAATGATCACCTGTTAAGCCTCGGTGCGAGTACAATTTCTCGTCAAAACTACTTAAAATCGTTACAAGATGTTGTAAAACAACCTGCTATAGATTGGAAAAGATATCAAGACCGTGTATTTTCAAGTAAAACAATAGCGTTAAATGCGCGTATGACGGATTGATAATATAAAAGAGGGACAAACACTATGAATTCTTATCATCCAAAGTCCCTACTCAATGACTTGCAGTATTACATTACACCACCACACGATTGCAGTTATTTAGAACAAAAATCTGCTCGAATGGTCTTTCTAGACCCTGCACAACGTATTGATGTGGTTACCCTATCTGAACTATCTCGCACCGGTTTTAGACGTAGTGGCGATTTTGTTTATCGACCTGAATGCCATCTATGCCGCCAGTGTTTATCTTCACGTGTTCCTGTTGCAGATTTCAAACGTAATAGCGCACAAAAAAAGGCATGGAAAAAAAACCAAGATCTCACCCTTAAAATCACATCAACCCAAAATGCAAACATTACCCACTATCAACTGTATGAACGTTACATTCGGGAACGCCATGCCGATGGTGATATGTTCCCACCAAGTTATGATCAGTTTGAAAAATTTCTGATTCAAAGCTGTGCTGAAAGTTTCTTTATTGAATTATGGAAAGATGATCGCCTCGTATGTGTATCGACCTGTGATATGTTAGATGATGGCTTATCTGCGGTGTATACTTTCTTTGATCCAGATGAAAGTCACCGTTCGCTTGGTGTATTTGCAGTATTAAAACAAATTGAATATATTCAAAGCCTAGAGCAACCCTATGTTTATTTGGGCTATTGGGTGCCACATTCTCGTAAAATGAACTATAAATCACAGTATGCACCCATTGAATTATTACTCGATGGACAATGGCGTCGCATCAATCGTCATTTAGATGCCGAAGAAATTAGACAATTGGGCGATATGCTCATGACAACTCTACCCTCGGAATGGAATGAACCTATGATTAAATAATCATAGGTTCATCTTTTAATTCTGCTCGTTTTTAATAATGGATTAACCAAAAAGTTTTGAAAAATCATCACTACATGCTCGTACCATAATCACAGCATGCTCACGCCCACCCTTTTCAAGCGGATAATAATTTTTACGTAAATCAATCTGATGAAAATCAGCTTTTTCATACAATGCAATCGCAGCCAGATTCGATTCACGAACTTCAAGAAAAATTTGTATCGGATCATTTTTAAGCATCGCGATAGACTGATCAAGCAATTGATAACCCAAACCTTTTCCTTGCTGTGAAGGATGGATTGCCATCAGTAACAAATTGGCTTCATCAAGTACGGGTTGCAAAATACAAAAACCTACCACCGCCCCCTGCACTTCAATCACCGTACTTTGATAAGAAGCAATCGATTCCTCAAACTGTTTTTGCGTCCAAGGATGGCTTTGAACCAGTTTTTCAATCTGTGTCACTGCAACCAAATCAGTGTTTTGCATCAAACGAATCATCTTCGTTCATCTTTAAAATATAAGTTCTGTAATTATAGGAAAATACCAATCTTTATTGAACCTTATTCTGTGATTAATCTAATCAATTAAATGCCTAGCGTCTAAAATAATTAAATACCTAACTTTGCTTTCCAATGTTCAAGCAAACTCACTGTATCTAAATCATTAGGATGGAAACTCGGTCTAAAGTACGCCAACATTTCTTTGGTCATACCCGCAATAATTCCTTTTGAAGGACTGTAAGCATATTTATAAATCATACCTAATTCTTTTAAATTTAATTTCCCGTCATCTTTAAGCAGACGTATCACAAAAGAAGATTGTGCAATAAAAATCAAGGTCATAGCAAAAATCAGTGCCGAGCTACGCAAAGCGTATGCTTTTACCCCCTTACCAAAAACACCTTCATATACATCAAATGCAACAGCTTTATGCTCATTTTCTTCGACTGCGTGCCAATACCACATAAAAGACATGGTTGGATCGGTCATCAGTTTTTGAATATGTTCATTAATCAATAATTGAGAGGCAATCGTTGCCGTAAAATGCTCAAGTGCAGTTGTTGCCGTTAAATCAACCATTTCTTGTGTCATACCAAATGGTTTCACTACTTTTGCAAAAACTTTTCGTGCACCTTGAATCAGTCGTCCAGTTTCACGTTCATATTTATCAACAGCATGTCCAAATTTTTTCGCAGAGGCATTAAAATTGACATGCTCTTGTGTATGCATTGCTTCTTGTCCAATAAATGCACTTATTTCTTTCTGTAATACTTCATTATCTTTAATTGCAGGATGATAGCGCACCGCACGAACAGAATCGATGAACAGTTTTTCACCGTCGGGAAAGAGTGCTGACAATGCCGTCATAAAGTGAGTGATACCTGCAGAATTTTTTGCCCAATATTCAGGCACATCATTGAAATCAAAATTCATACGGCGGACAGGAAATGATGCCCCTGCACGGTTAGAAATCGTTACTTTTGCATTCATTGCATTTACTCCTATTGGATACAGTCTGTATCACAATTTTTTATGTTTGTTTTTCTATTTCTTATATTACTTTTTTTTAGATAGACGATAATTGCTACGCGGGACATCAGAATGTCACTTTAGGACAGTTTTACTAGTAGATTGTCCTACAATTTATATTCAATACCACGAGATAGTCTTAAAAATTTTATTTCCAATAATTCATAAAAAATGGAGCTAAATGCTCTATTTTCCCTTCTTTATTTATATTACATGTGCATTTTTAGCTTAACTGCTTGGTATTGCCGACCAAATCAAGACAATCCATAGATTGCTTAAATATTTCTATACTTGTTTCAAAATGATGACTCAAAAACTATTCTTTCGATTCCCCTTGGCGTGGCAAAGTATGATCACTACATTGCACATATTTCGTCTGTAAGCCTGAAATAACACTTTGACTAGTATTTTCACTTGCCAATGCAACAGGTTTCACAGTAGTCAGATGACTGCCTATTCCAAGGTATATACTTCTGCGTAAAATGGCTCATATTTTCCGAATCCCCCAATTGTTTTTCCACACTTAAAAGTTAATACGAACACATTTGCTTTGGAAAATAACATGCGACTTTATATAAGCTCCATTTTAGAAAAATATTACGTTTACGGAACATTTTATAAACCAAGGATTCAGGCAAAATACGCATGCATGCATCCAAAATTGTATCTTGGTTTGGAATACTAAAAACATAGCTCATTGAGCGCTGTAGCATGGTAATGTGCGTTGTTCACTTTGCGTTGATGGCATCCAAAGTTACAACTGTTTCACCGCTAACGATCACGACAATACGCTTATTTTATAGCCTAAATTTTCAGGCAAAACTGTGGATGAATGATCTGCTCTTTTAAGTCTTCACTGTCTTTAAATGTCGGCGAATGACCTTGATCGTGGTTATAATGTCCAGTGCCGAAATAAAATAATTACAGGTAAACTTGTACGTTTCACCATTTTATTCTTCAAAAAAATCAACTAGCTAATGATTAATTTTCGTTGAAAAATTGGCTAAAATAATTTTTATGATATCAATCCAATTATATCAATCACTATCTACCAACGCTTTTTTGAAGCACCTATTTTAGTCAATCAAGAACGTACCACAACACTGCTTCTTCACCATTGTGCTTTTCAACATGCCAACCTCATAGCTCTAATCCCGCCTTACGTGAAGTTACTCAAGATTTTCTTTCTCGATATTTCTGTAATCTAAATGAAAAATTTAATGTAAGTGTATGTAAAGCCTTCTTTCGATCAAATTACAGATGAACTCGTAAAGAGTTAGCTTTACAATAATTATGGGAAACTCAAATCCTAATGAGTCAATTGGCAGGAATTTTAGGCTTTCCGAACAGTCTATATTCACAAGGGCTATTAATAGTTGGTTTAATACTTCACCAAAACATGTCCGTTTAAATAAGAGATTAATTGATAAGCAGAATTTGAGCTAAGTTAAAGTTATTCTATTTAAGTTATTTTTTCATATCAAAAAACTAAATCAATTTACTCTCTATTTAAAAATGTAGCAAAAAAAATGCTCCCAAAGGGAGCATTTTTTACACAGCAGTG
>NZ_VXCQ01000040.1:0-739 GCF_052850415.1 Acinetobacter sp. 1207_04
CTAAAATTAACATAATACACCTTATACGAAATGCTAAAAGTGAGTTTATTACACTAATTTTTATGTATTTTTTAAAATTTAAGACCTAGGCAGGTGCCTAGGTTTTTTCATTTCGTATAACACCCATCATGTTAAATGGTATTGTAAGGGCAATGAATGGGACAATTATTTTTTCAAAAAAAACTTTTAAAGGTAAAAAATTATAATTAGGTTAATTATGACTATATTAAATGAAGATTATCGAAATAATATATGGGTTGTTATTGCTTTTATTATTATTGTTGTTATTTATGTATTTATTATTTCGAATAATAAGGTTGATGATATTAAATATGAGGAAGAAGAAGTATGTGGGTTTTTTGAATCTTTAAATAAATATCCTAGAGGTGGTGGGCTTACTACTTATATTTTAATGCTTAATTTAGACAGATATGGTTCTATTGTATATTATAATGTCAATATTAATAAATACGATGAAAGCTCAAAGGTGAATTATGGATTATTGAGTAAAGATATAAGATTTTGTTTTTTAATAAAAAAACCTAAATATGAAAACAAATGGGATTCTAATTTTAGAATTCTAAATATTTTAAAAAATAAATAAGATAAAACTTATCCACGATAGATAGTGATAAATAGTTATCATAAGAACTCATATTAAATTGAAAAAAAGATGACAATGTTTTTCTGAAAGAGTAATGATTTTTAAAATTAACATAATACACCTTATGCGAAATCG
>NZ_VXCQ01000041.1:0-736 GCF_052850415.1 Acinetobacter sp. 1207_04
GCGCCATTATGTTAAATGGATACGAAATCGGTGACTATTCAATCTGGAAGGTCCCAAATACGCCAATTATCTGTACCTAATTTAGAATGTGTAGTTTCCTCAAGATTGAAAAAGAAAGTGTCTGAATTAATATCCCCTGTTAAGCAAAATGAACTGAATTTATGACAATTATTAAAAAATAAATTATATGTTAGTTTTTCACCTAATTTCGCTCTAGCTCTTTCAGCACTTCTTTTTAAGCCCATAGGAGTTGTACCTTTACATGGGACATAAATATGAAGGGCAAGATTTGTACTATCTAGTCGATTTAAAAATTGTTTAGGAGTAACAGCTTCTATTTTTCCACTTCCATCAAGATGAATAATTTTGTTATATCCAACATAAATACCAGAATGCTCAAATTGATTCAAAGCTAAACCACAATAAACAACAGATCCAACTTTAGGTTTAACTTTATCTCGCAATGAGTTTATTAAGCCTGCTCCCATTCCAAAAGTTAAGTCAGGTCCTTTTGGTCCTTTTTTAGTAGGATTGTCTAAATCTTTATAAGGATTCTTTGTATAACGAGGATCTGCAGTACTAAGCGAATTACTTATTTCTAAGATTGTTATTAATGATTTTAGAAGCATGCAAGTTCATCAGGAAAAAACTGTTAATAATAGTACCTTAATATTTACATATTCAATTCATATGTACGATACATTTATAGGCTTTTTTAGCCTGAAAAAGTTAAGAT
>NZ_VXCQ01000042.1:0-557 GCF_052850415.1 Acinetobacter sp. 1207_04
CCTGCATTCGTTACGCTTACTGTCTTCGTCGGATCAGCATTTGTAATCGTTAAACCTGTGTTATCTAGTTTTGATGCGCCTGTGGTAACACTAGTCACATTCAAATTCGGATTAAGTTTAACTTGTACGCCTGTTGCTGTTGCTGTTGTCGTGATATTCGGATCACCCGTAACCGCTACAGCATCTCCAAGCTTTTTAATCCCTGTCGTTCCACTATCACCAGTGAATGTTAATCCTTTGCTATCTACCGCAGTTTTAGCATCTGTACCCGCTTTAATGTCGGTTTTTGTTGCCGCCGATAGGTCTAAAGCATAGTCAACATTGCCATTAGCATCTTTTGTACCCTTCACCACCGATAAGGCACTTGAAGTCGATACGCTAGCTGAATCTGCATTGACTGTATAAGTATCGTTTTTCGTTGTTGCATCTGTTGTTTTGCTAACAGTGGTATTTTTCCCTTGGGCAACGATTGTTTTTGCTGCCGCTGCCGCTGCTTGGACATCACCAATATTCGCCGCATTCGATGCTGTCGTACCACCACTTGCTACATTGGTAAT
>NZ_VXCQ01000043.1:0-538 GCF_052850415.1 Acinetobacter sp. 1207_04
CGAGCCTGCATTTTTATCGCTAAATTGACCTTGTGCTGTGATATCAACGTTATCACCACTGATCACACCATTCAGACTACCATTCACAATCGCATTGGTCGTGCCATCGTAGACTTTGTCTTGTGCACTAATTGAACCTGTGATTTGCTTTTTGGCAATATTGGCTGTGACTTGACCATTGGTGGTCAATTCATAGTTTCCTGCATCTGTACCTATTAAACTACTCGATGCATTAACTGCTTTATTTTGCCCCGCATTTTTATCAACAAAATGTCCCGTTCCACCAACTGAAACTTGATCACCAGTAATAATATCTTCTTGATTTAAACTGCCACTCACAATGGCATTGGTCGTACCATCGTAGACTTTGTCTTGTGCCGTCAATACACCTGAAATTTGTTTTTTACTGATATTGGCTTGAGTTTGTAGATTCGTTGAAAGCGCATAGTTGTCTGCATCTGTACCATTTAAAGCACCTGATACATTCACATTCTTATTCGAGCCTGCATTTTTATCGCTAAATTGACCTTGTGCTGTG
>NZ_VXCQ01000044.1:0-420 GCF_052850415.1 Acinetobacter sp. 1207_04
CCACAACAGTAGTTTTTGCTGCAACTGCTGCCTTATTGACTGAATCAATCGCATCATGAATGGTGCTCTTACCAGTATTACCGACATTAGAAGTTGTTATACTGCCATCTGCGTTCAGTGATGTATCACCACCAATACTGTTTTTAATACTATTTACAGTTTGGTGAAGCTGACTACCATTCACAGCATCCTGCGATGTATTGTTAATATCACCATTGGCAACATTCGTGATTTTCTTTTTACCTGCATCAATGCCTTGTGCTGAAATGCTTGGACCATCTTTGATGCTTAAGCCAGCATTATTAATAAGCGTATCACCAAGCGTGACTGAGTCGAATTTAACGTCTTTTTTAGTGGCAACTTTATATTCTTTACTACCATCTGCATTGGTGACATCTGTAACTGCGATGTTATCGCCTT
>NZ_VXCQ01000045.1:0-380 GCF_052850415.1 Acinetobacter sp. 1207_04
AAGGCGATAACATCGCAGTTACAGATGTCACCAATGCAGATGGTAGTAAAGAATACAAAGTTGCCACTAAAAAAGACGTTAAATTCGACTCAGTCACGCTTGGTGATACGCTCATTAACAATGCTGGCTTAAGCATCAAAGATGGCCCAAGCATTTCAGCACAAGGCATTGATGCGGGTAAAAAGAAAATCACGAATGTTGCCAATGGCGATATTAACAGTACATCACAAGATGCAGTGAATGGTAGCCAGCTTCACCAGACTGCAAATAGCATTAAAAATAGTATTGGTGGTGATACCGCACTGAATGTTGATGGCAGTATAACAACTTCAAATGTTGGTAATACTGGTAAAAATACCATTCATGATGCGATTGATTCA
>NZ_VXCQ01000046.1:0-324 GCF_052850415.1 Acinetobacter sp. 1207_04
ATTAAACTACTCGATGCATTAACCGCTTTATTTTGCCCCGCATTTTTATCAACAAAATGTCCCGTTCCACCAACTGAAACTTGATCACCAGTAATAATATCTTCTTGATTTAAACTGCCACTCACAATCGCATTGGTCGTGCCATCGTAGACTTTGTCTTGTGCCGTCAACACACCTGAAATTTGTTTTTTACTGATATTGGCTTGAGTTTGTAGATTCGTTGAAAGCGCATAGTTGTCTGCATCTGTACCATTTAAAGCACCTGATACATTCACATTCTTATTTGAACCTGCATTTTTATCGCTAAATTGACCTTGTGCCGTA
>NZ_VXCQ01000047.1:0-276 GCF_052850415.1 Acinetobacter sp. 1207_04
ACTTCAGATGTCATTCTTGTATTTAACGTGCCGACTTCTGTTCCTATACGCGTATTCAGCGTTCCCACTTCGGTTGTCACTCGACCATCTAAAGTGCTAATGGCCGTATTCGTTGTATATAACTGTCCGCCTGTTACCGCATCTTTTGAGCTTACTGTTGAAATATCACCATTTTGTAAATTGGTAATTTTCGTACCACTTGTACCTTTCAGCGTAATGACATCTTGTGTCGTAGTATCATATTGCACTGCCAATTGGTTAAGTGTGCCTTGACCC
>NZ_VXCQ01000048.1:0-269 GCF_052850415.1 Acinetobacter sp. 1207_04
TATAGGGAACAGGAAGTTTCCCAGACAAAAAACAACAATAATTAGTCTGAGTAACAGGAAGTAAGGTAGAACAGGAGTTTACCTAATACATGTATATAAAGAGAACCTCATCAGGAAGATTGGGTTCTTTTTTTATTACGCAGTTTTTATGAATTGAACATTATAAGTTCATTAAATACTCCACAATCTGTTGCTGATCGGCCATTTCAGCGGCTGCCTGCAATGTACTATAGCCCTTTCCCCTGACAATAAAAAACACCCTCTGTCTT
>NZ_VXCQ01000049.1:0-253 GCF_052850415.1 Acinetobacter sp. 1207_04
TGTGCCATCTGTACCTGGTGGTACTTGTGCTGTGTAGCTACCATCCGGTTGTTTTTCAAAGATTACTGGAATGTCTTTGCCATTCTCATCTTTTACTGTGATTTTGTCGGTGGTGATTGAATCAGGATCAACATCATCTGGGTAGGTCAACGTAATGTTACCGTCTTCGTCTACTTTTACTGTCACTTGTGGTGGTGTGGTATCAACCGGGCCTTCGCCCTTACCAATTAAACCAGGATTACCTGTTAAGTCG